>CABUWR010000267.1 GCA_902495265.1 uncultured Collinsella sp.
CGCCGCTGCGGTAGCCTTGGGCACTGGTTGCGGTTGAAAATCGGACAAAGCTGGTGCCATAGATGCCCTCCAGTAACGTTTTTGCAGCGAGCACTTTGATAGCGTAAAGTGCAAGGTACAACTTTAAGGGCGGCGCATAAAAAATGCCGCCCCGGGAGGGCGGCGCAACAAGTTGTTTACAATTGCGGGCGCGGCTTTTTGCGCAAAAAATCGAAGTGAGTCTCACTCAAGATAATCGACAGGAAGATAAGCACGAAGCCGGCGAGCAGGCGCGAGGTGAGCGCCTCCCCCATCAGCAGCACCGAAAACAACACGCCCGAAGGCGACTCCATCGAAAGGAGCAGCGAGCCCGTCGAGGCCGGAACATGCGCCAGGCCAACGTTTTGGATGAGCAGAGCCACGCATGTGCAGCCCACCGAGAGAAACGCCATCACACCGATAAAGTTCGGCGTCCACACGGACAGAGGCGCCTGGGTCTCGAATAGCAGCGACGAGACCAGGCTCAGCACGCCGTTGCCCACAAACATCCAAAACGTGATAACGTTGATGTCCATTTTGCGACCGTACTTGGCGGTCACCGCCATCTGGATGGCGAAGAAGACCGCGCCTGCCAGCGTAATGACGTCACCGATGTTGAACTCGACGCTATCGAGCGCCACCAAGCCAATGCCCGCCAAGCACAGCAGTGCCGCGCCCAGGTTATAACGGGTGAGTTTTTCTCCGCTCAGAAAATAGCTCGCGAACGGGACCAGGATGCAATAGGTGCCCGTCAAAAAAGCATTCTTACCCGCCGTGGTCTGAGCCAGACCGACCGTCTGCAGGGCATAGGCTGCCCACATGAGCGCGCCCATGCTCAGACCAACAATCAGATTGCGAGCGTTAAGGTGGGCGGCAATACGCTTGCGAAAGATAACAAGCATGACCAGCGCTGCGGGAAGAAAACGAATATAGAGCAGTTCGAACACCGGAATGGTGTCGAGTGCGTCCTTCATAGTGGTAAAGGAGTAGCCCCAGATGACCGCCACCGAAAGTAGCAAAACTTTCCAGAACAGCGGAGAGCGTGCGCCGGCACCGCGAGAGGCACCGCCGGCGCCTAGGTCTTCGCGGGCTACAGGGCTATCGGGCATATTCTCGATTTCATCAACGGAATGTTGGGCCATGGAACATCCTCACACTCAATCTGGGCGTGGTGTCCGCACGCGTATGGCTGCGTGCCGCCTCATGGTCAAATAAAAACAGGGCGCACCGGACCCCCGGTACGCCCCGCTACTGTAGCAACAACCAGCGTTGCATCGCAATCCAGCCCGCTAAAGTACAGACTTGAATAACCTCGATGTTCCGTCAACGTCAGCGAAAACGATCCCAAGCGAGCAAGGTGACGTGAAATGAAAGGGCGCTGACCTTCTGGTCGCGCCCTTGAAATTGAACGTCAGATTGCCGCTTGGGGCCGTTTGCAGCGTCGAGCCGTTACGCGGTTTGGCAAAACCGCGTAACTAAATAAGCTTTGTCGACTCCAGCTTTTCGATAATCCAGTCGTTGGCTTTGATGACCGGGCGGCGGAAGACGACGCCCAGGGCCAGCGACGGAATCAGATAGCTCGCCAGAATGCCCAGCTCAACCCAGTACTCCATATGGTAGGCGCCAGCCATGGCGGCATGCATGGCGTTGATGCCGTGGGTGAACGGCAGGAACGGATAGATTGCCTGGAACACGGGGCCGGTCATCTCGATAGGGAACGTGCCGCCCGAACCACCGACCTGCATGACCAACAGCACGACAGCGAGCGCCTTGCCGATATCGCCAAACGAAACTGTAAGCGTGTAGACGATATTGGAGAACACGAGACTCGCGACCCAGCCCGCCAGCACAAACTGCAGCGGGTTGTCGCACTGAATGCCAAAGAACAGAATGTCGCCCGCGCACACGAGTGTTGCCTGCAGCAGGGCCAAACCGCCAAAGAACAGGTAACGACCCAGATAGATCTCGTGCAGGCGTACGGGGATGAGCTCGTTGATAAGCTCATCGTCAACCGAGACCTTCATCATGGCCGCCAGTACGATCGAGCCGACCCAGAGCGACAGAATCGTGTAGAACGGCGCCATGGCCGAACCGTAGTTGCGGATCGGATAGACCGGCTTGCGGTCGAGCGCGACGGGACCGGAAAGCGACACGGCCAGACCCTCGGGATCATTGCCGATCATCGTCTTGATCGTAGCGAGGTCGTCCGACATCAGGGCGCCATCGAG
>CABUWR010000268.1 GCA_902495265.1 uncultured Collinsella sp.
CCGGCGAGTTCCCGGGTGTGAAGATTGCCGAGCGCACCGAGCGCCAGTACCCGTACGGCGAGACGGCCTGTCACATTTTGGGTTATACCGGCACCATTACCTCCGAGCAGCTCGAAGCGCAGAACAAGAAGGCTTCGGGCGATAACGATAGCGCCGCCGGTCAGATTACGTACCAGTCGGGTGATATCGTGGGCCAGGCGGGCGTCGAGAGCTACTACGAGAACTTGCTGCAGGGTATTCGCGGCGAGCAGACGGTGAAGGTCGATGCCTCGGGCAACGTGACCGGACAGGCCGGTGCCGTGCCTGCCAAGGCCGGCTCCGACATCAAGCTCACGCTTGACCTCAAGATTCAGCAAGCCTGCGAGACGGCGCTTGCAAGTGCCATTGAGCTCGCTAAGACCACAGGCCACAGCGACGCCGGCAACGGTGCCGTGGTGTGCCTCGACCCCAATAACGGCGAGATTCTGGGCATGGCCAGCGAGCCCAAGTTCGATCCTTCGGTGTTTATCGGCGGCGTCTCCAACGACGTGTGGACCGAGCTCAACGATGACGAGGGTTCGCATCCGCTGCTCAACCGTGCCATTAGCGGCCAGTACATGTCCGCCTCGACCATCAAACCCCTCTCGGCGTTGGCTGGCCTTGAGTTTGGCACGTACACTTCGAGCCAAACGACCAACTGCACGGGATATTGGACCGGCTTGGGCAAATCTTGGGGAAAATACTGCTGGCTGCACTCCGGCCACGGCACGATGACGCTGCAGTCCGGTATCGCCAATTCCTGCGACCCCGTGTTCTACGATATGGGCAAGGCGTTTTTCTACAACGACCAGCACCCCGAGGGCCTGCAAGAGGTCTTTCGTCGCTGGGGCCTAGGCAAGACCTGTGGTATCGACCTTCCGAGTGAGGGTGCCGGCCGCATTCCCGATGCCGAGTGGAAAGAGTCGTACTTTACCGATGCCTCTGCCGAAGACCGCAAATGGAACGCTGGCGATATGACGAACATCGCCATCGGGCAGGGCGACATTTTGGTGACGCCGCTGCAGATGGCCTGCGCCTACATGGGCCTTGCCAACGGCGGCAAACAGTACGTGCCTCACGTGTTTTTGTCTGCCGTGTCGCGCGATGGCGACGGCGATGCCTATAAGTACAACGGTAAGGGCAAGAAGAAGCGCCTGGAGGCCAAGATCAGCAGCGATTCGGATTTGGCTCTTGTTCGCAACGGCATGCACGATGTGATTTACACGGCATCGACGTCCCTGGCGGCGCACTTTGGCACCCTGACGCCGCAGGTATACGGCAAGTCGGGCACGGGCGAGAAGAGCGGCGAGGACGAATACGCGTGGTTCTGCGCCTATGCCCCTGCTGACGATCCTAAGTACGTGATTGCCACCATCTTGGAGCAAGGCGGTGGCGGCTCAGATACCGCGATGCATGTCGTGCGTGACGTGCTCGGCGTGATTTATGACGAGCCCGATACCTCTTCGGCCTCGGGCGATTCCTCGGTTCGATAGGAGGTTGCGATGGACTTTTCGCCAGCGGACCTGTTCCGCTCAACCAAAACCGGTTCTCGCAGCAGCCTGGACCGCGTCAACAAGCAACTTTCGGCCTCGCGTAGCACGTTTCGCCAAAAGGTGCATATCGGTGTGCTGCTGGCTACCGTCGCGCTCGTTGCCTATGGCGCCATCATCATTTGGTCGGCCTCGCAGTTTAAGGCTGATGCCTCGTTCTCGCGCCACCTGCTGGGCATTGGCATTGGCGCGGTGCTGGCGGTGCTCGTCTGGCGCACCGACCTGCGTGGCATTTCCAATTTCTCGACGGCGCTGCTCGTCATTGACCTTATTGTGATCTTCTCGCCCAAGATTCCGGGCCTGTCCTATACGGGCGGTCTGGGCATGACGGGCTGGATCAAGATTCCCGGTATCGGCTTGACATTCCAGCCGGTTGAGCTTGCCAAGCTCATCACCATCTTCTTTATTGCTACGCTTGGCTCGCAGTATAACGGTCGCATCGATACCGTTCGCGACTACGTCAAGCTCTGCGGCATGCTGTCCATTCCGTTTTTGGCCGTCGTTGCCATGGGCGACCTGGGCTCGGGCCTGGTCGTGCTGGTTTCGGGCGCCATCGTCATTTGTATGAGCGGTGCACGCCGCGAATGGGTGCTGTCGACCCTGGCCCTGCTCGTGGGCCTGGTGGCCCTCGTCCTGGCGCTCGATTCGGTCTTTGATTCG
>CABUWR010000269.1 GCA_902495265.1 uncultured Collinsella sp.
CGGGGCGGTGTGGACTTCCAGGCTGCCGCCCAGATTCTGTGCGACATGCCTCATACCTGGGATACCCGTTCCCTCGCGATACGATACGGGTGCAGGCGCGCCGTCGTTAGAAACGGCCATCCGCGCAACAGCGCCGTCTTCCGACGTCTCCTGCCGCAGGCGCACATGGACCTGATGGGCCTGTGCATGCTTGGTGGCATTGGTCGAGGCTTCGCGGATAATCTGCAGAAAGGCTGCGGCGACACGCGCGTCGCTTGGCAGCTCGCCCTCCACATCGATCTGCACGCTCACCAGGCCAAAGGCATGGACGATATCGCCCAGTTGTTCTGCCGGTTCGGCGTCGCCCCCGCTGCGCAGATCGGCAGCGATTGAGCGCAGCAGCGGGTCAATCTGCTCGAGCGACTCGTCGTCCAGGCGCCCCTCCTCCAGATAACGATGGAGGATGGACAGGCGCTGCCCGATCACGTCGTGCACGCGAGCGCGCATACGCAGATAGGCCGCATTGTCAGCAACTTTTTTGACTTCTTCGATCTGGGCTTGGAGCTCTTGGCCCGCAAGCTCAAGCAGGTGGTTGGCTTGCGCCAAGCGGTCATGGGCATGCGCGTACTCTGTCACATCAAGACCGATAATGCGCTCGAACGAACGGCCCGAAACCATAACACGATCGCACACAAATAGGCGAATCTCGGCGGGAGAGACCTCGACCACCGCCCGCGCCTCACCAAAGCGGTCCAGATTAATCCGCACACGGTTCCTGCTGCTTTCGGGCATTTGCATGCTAAGTTTGCGCAGGTCGTTCCATGTGCTGCTCATGTCGCGTAGATCGGTTGGCATATGAAGTTCCACCAGGTTTTTGCGCATGCAGCGGTTCATGAGCAACGGACGGCCCCTCGGGTCTAGATACAGAATGCCCACGGGAATCACGTTGATGGTCTCGATCGTCGAGAACGTGGTGATATCCTCCTGGCGGTTACGGACGTCCATCAAGAGCGCCGCGATGGAACGGAACAGGAAGAACGCTCCCTCTGCGATAAGGACAACGGTCCACGCCGAGCCCATGGCAAAAACCACCGGCGGTGTAACGGCGACAACAAGCAGCAGCTCGACCAGCATGACGGGGCGACGATAGTGCACCATAAGCACCACGCCATAGGCAAAGATCGCGGCATTGAGCCACAACGCTCCGCCCATTGCCCTGGCGCAAACGTCAAGCGGCGCCACCAGATACGAGCCAGACGACGCGAATAAGATGAGCACCGAAATCATCAGGTGAAGCACAAGGCTCGCCTCGTAGGCGCAAATCACCTTACGGTTATAGGACGAGCGGCGCGATGCGATGAGCGGGACGTGGATCGTCTGCAGACACGCAGCCAGGGCAAAGACAACATCGAGCGCAACGATTTGGGGAAGGATGAGCGAAATCTGCATCGTCACTCACCCGCCCTCGGCATCAAGACGATCATGCGCAGCTGGCCGGGCTCGCCCTCAAAGCGGTATGCCACGTTGCGCCCTTGCAGAGCGCTTTCGAGCTCTTGCGCAGCGGGCGTCTGCGAAAGATCTTCATCATCGTTGGAAAAAAGCGTGGCACGCAGCTCGACACTGCATCGGTCATGGTCGCCCAAGTGATACATAAGCGCCGGATGGTCGGTGGTGTAGGCAAAAAACGCAAAGTCGTACACGCAGTCGTACAGGGCGCTTACCGTACTGGCGTGCAACGGGCGCCGTATGGCGATAATCGAGGCGCAATCGATATCGATGGTGCGCAGGTCGCTTGCGAGCTCGTTGGCAATGAGCTGAATGCGGTCGCGATCAAAACCGCTCTCCCCGTGCTGTGCCAACGTGAGCGACCCCTTGCGCTTGCAATAGGCGACGAGCATCTTGGCGCGCTGCAGCATGCGGTAACGCTCGTGCGAAGACGCTTCGTCGGTCAACGGCGGCAGCGAGCTCAGCAGGTCGTACATCCCTTCGAGCGCGCGGGCAAGCGCCTGGTCCACGTCTTGGACCAGCAAGGTCTCGGCCTCTTGATCTGCCAAATGCGTCTTAAGGTCGTAGTCGGCGGCGAGCAGCTCGTTTTGACGCTGCAGCTCCATACGACGATGTGCCAGTTCGCGATTGAGTTCGTTGAGCTCCGACACGTCTTGGGCAAGCAGCGCCGATCCGCCCAGCAGCGGAAAGGCGCGATACATTACATCGGGATCGGACGCCACGGCAAAGGCATGAGCGCGCCC
>CABUWR010000270.1 GCA_902495265.1 uncultured Collinsella sp.
CAAAAGTGCGGCGCGCCACATCCTTATTCCCCCGTGGCGCCATAGTCATAAGGCCCTGCACACAAATTCCCTCAAGCTCCGCAAGCTCACCCGCGGCGTCTCGAACCTCGTCGGGCGAAAAGCCTCCCTTCGACTCCTCACCACTCACATTGACCTCAATGAGCACACGCTGGGGGCCGGCGAGCTCGCCTGCCTCAATCTTGCGGACCGCACGGCTCGAGATAGCCTGAGCCAAATGCAGCGAGCTTACCGAATGAATCAGCTCGGCCGAGCCCAGAACCGCATTGATCTTGTTGGTCTGCAGGTTGCCGATCATATCGAAGCGCACCTCGGGTAGCTCCGGATGCTCCGCGAGGCCCGCAAGCTTGCGAACGAGCTCCTGCGGGCGGTTCTCGGCAAAATGGCGATACCCCGCCTGAATAGCGGCAACGGTCTCATCGACGCCAACAGTCTTGGAGACGGCAATCAGGCGCGCGGCATCGTGGGGACGGCCCGCGCGATCGAGCGCCGCATAAAAACGCTCCAGAATCTGCTCGCGGCGAGCGCGCATCAAGTCCAAATAGTTATCCATTGCCAATCGCCTCCGCTGACAGCCAAACAAGTAGTCCCATGCTAACGCAAGAGCGCGGCCCCGCATGTGCAAGGCCGCGCTCACTTAGGTATTTACAATCTTTCGACGAACGGAGCTGCCCTACTCCTCATCATCCTCGGTGTCGTCCTCGTCCTCGGGGTGCTCGAGCAGGTAGCGAAGACCCTCGCTCACCTCGTTAGCAGGCACCTTGGCAACATAGCCCGCATCCACGGCGGGCCTCATAATGACACCCTCGCCCGAAGGCACGCGCATGCTCTCAAGCTCATCCTCGTCCGTACGGGCGATATCGCCGGCAGTCATACGCTGTCCGGTCAAAAGGAAGGTCAAACGGCAGGCGGCATCGATCGAAATCGAGGCGACACGATCGAGGTAGCGCGAGACCATGATGGCGCGACGCAGGTCGTCATAGTTGCTGTCGTCGTCCATAAAGTCGCCCGTATCCATACGGTTAAAGGTGCGGAAGAACTTCTCGTACGCCGCATGCACCGGCTCGTCCTCGACGGCCAGGTTGCAGATGATGGACATGTCGTTGGTGACGAGCGCAGAAAGCGACGAACCCAGCACCTGGTAAACAGCCTCGGCCTCGGCCTCGACCGTAGCGACGAGTTCCTGGGGCAGCGAGATGTCGGCCTTGACCATGTGACGCGTGGCGCGGCAGATCTGGCGAACCTTATCGGTCATGCGCTGCAGGTTAAAGTCGACGTAGATGATCGTCTGCAGCAAGCGGAAGTCGGAGGCGACCGGCGACTGCGTAGCGATTAGGTTGTAGCACACGGCCTCCAAGTTGGCGCAGCGCGCATCGATCGAGAGCGTGCGCTTCTTGGTCTTGGTGGCGAGCTTGCGATCGTCGGTCACATAGGCCTTCACGGCGTCGTGAAGTGCCAGGTCTACAGCCTCGTAGATGCTCAGCATCTCGTGACGGGCCTCGATGAGCTGACGGGAAAACAGTTTACGCATGGTTCACTCCAATCAGTTGGGTGCGGTCATGCCGCCCGCACAGTGAATACGCACCGGACCAGGTCCGATCGGCTTGGGACTAGTCGCACCGATCAGCCAAAGCGGCCGGTGATATAGTCTTCCGTCCGCGAGTCCACCGGGCTGGTGAAGATCGCGTCGGTTTGACCATACTCGATGAGCGTGGCGGGCTCGCCGGCAACTTCCTGCAAGAAAAATGCGGTGTAGTCGCTAATGCGAGCGGCCTGCTGCATAGAATGCGTGACGATGATGATCGTCATCTCGGGCGCCAGCTCGGCCATCAGATCCTCGACCTTAGAGACGGACGTGGGGTCGATGGCGGAGCAGGGCTCGTCCATCAGCAGGACATCGGGCTGCACCGCAAGCACACGCGCGATGCACAGACGCTGCTGCTGACCGCCCGAGAGCGCCAAACCATCCTTGTTGAGCTGATTGGATACCTCTTTCCAGAGGTTGGCGCGCTTAAGCGATTCTTCCACGATGTCATCGAGGTCGCTTTTGCTAGTCACACCCTGCAGACGAGGGCCAAAAGCGACATTCTCGTAGATGGATTTGGGGAACGGGTTGGGCTGCTGAAAAATCATGCCCACGCGGCGGCGAAGGTCGACCGGGTCGACGCCCTCGGCATAGATATCGTTGCCGTCGAGCGTCATG
>CABUWR010000271.1 GCA_902495265.1 uncultured Collinsella sp.
CTCCTCCATGGTCTTGGAGACCACGGAGCGAACCTGCGGGTTCTGGGCGAGCTTGGCGGTATAGGTCTTCATAAAGTCGAGGTAGGCCGGCAGGTCGAAGTAGAGGTTGTCGACCGGGCGCAGCTCGGGCACTTCGCCGGTGAGCTGGCTCTTGGGTGCGATGAGTTCCTCGGGCTCAAACTGGTGACCCAGGTCGCACTCGTCGGCATAAGCCTTTTCGGATTTGCAACCTTGGATGGGGCAGCGGCCGATGACCTGGCGACCGTTGAGGAACGTTCCGGCCTTGGCATCGTAGAACTGCAGGGTAGAGCGCTTGGAGATAGTGCCCTGCTCGTGCAGACGCTCGATAATCTCAGCGGTCACCTCATTATGGATCTTGGCCGCCGGCTCAAGGCCCGAGCCGCCGTAGATGTCGCAGCTGATGTTGTAGTTGTTGAGGGTCGCGGCCTGACGGGAGTGATTGGACTCGACGTACTCACTAATGGACTTGTCGTAGCCCTCGTTCTCCTTGAGCTTGCGGTAGCTCTCCATGATGGGCGATCCGTAGCAGTCGGTTCCCGAGGTGAAGATGACATTCTCGCGGCCCAGACGGTCGCGCAGGAAGCGGGCGAAGAAGTCGGCCGGGACAAAGACGCCGCCGACGTGGCCAAAGTGAAGGCCCTTGTTGCCGTAGGGCTCGCCGGCGGTAACGATGGCGCGGCGAGGCCAGCTGGGACGGTCGTTCATGGAGTATTTGGATGCCATGGGACTCCTTCGCATATAGTAAGGGCGCGGCCGGGCGCAAAGCCTGGCGACGCGGTGGTCAATTCGTGCATATCGTTCGACATTATCGCACATGCGGACGGGTACGTGGCAGGGGCGCTATCCTAAGATGCTATGAATGAGATTTCCAACATACATGCGTTTGAGGACGAGGATTTTCTGCACGCCTGCTTTGTGTGGGGGATGGCCGTGCTCGGCGCATTTGCCGTGTGCCTGGTGCCGGTGTTTATGCTGATGGGCGGGCCCGCTGACCTGGATGCGGCTGACGCGGGCGGTTGGACGGCCGTCTTGGGCTGGATAGTCGGCTTGGCTGCGGTTTCGGCGGCGTCATTTGCCGTTCACGAGCTGGTGCACGGTGTGTTTTTTAAGCTGCTGGCGCCTGCGGGCGCGCAGGTGACCTTTGGGGCAAATCTCGAAACCTGCATGATTTACGCCTGCGCCGAGGGCGTGGTGTATTCGCGCCGGCGGTACGTGGTGGTTTGCCTGGCGCCGACGGTTGTTGTGACGGCGGCGTTTACCCTAGGGTTTGCGCTCTCGGGCTATCCGCTGCTGTGCTACCTGGCGGCTGGTCTGCATTTGTCGGGCTGTGTGGGCGATTGGTATTACGTGCGAACCATTCTGCGCGACCGTCGCATTGTCGCCTGCGAGGACACATCCTTTGGCGTTCGCTTTTTTGGTCAGTAGTCTTTTTGGGACGGGGCTATTTTGACTACTTTTTGGAGATGGGTATTTTTGACTGCTTTACGTCAAAAGTAGTCAAAATAGCCCCGTCCCAAAAAGACTACTTATTGTGGGGGAGGAGATGTTGATGAAGCCGTTGCTGCTGCATGCTTGCTGTGCGCCGTGCTCGCTTGAGCCGGTCCGCCTGCTGCGCGAGGAAGGGTTTGAGCCCACGATTTGCTGGACCAACCCCAATATTCAGCCGCGCGATGAATGGCGGCGCCGCCTGGACGAGCTGCGCCGGTGGTGTGCCGACGGCGACATTGAGCTCATCGAGGCGGGGGAGGACCGCGATCGCTGGGAGGCCGGTGTGGCCCCGCTGGGCGCCGATCGACCCCGCCGCTGTCGTGCGTGCTATGCCCTGCGTCTGGCCGAGGCATGCCGTGTGGCCCAGGAGCGCGGGTTCGAATATGTGGGCACGACGCTCGCCGTCTCGCCGTATCAGCTGTTCGATACCTGTAATGACGTGTTGGAGCGTCTGGCTGCCGCCCGCGGCCTCACTCCGGTCATTCGCGATTTTCGCCCGTATTACCCCGAAGCGACACGCCGTTCGCGCGAGCTTGGCATGTATCGGCAGAACTACTGTGGTTGCCGCTTCTCGGCTGTCGAGGCGGCCATGGACCGCGCCCGTATCCGCGACGAGCGCAAAGCCGCCAAAAAGTAGTTCTTTTGGGCTGGCGGCCTGCTAGGATGTAGAGCGGACTTTATCTATATAAGGAGTATCCGACGTGTCTA
>CABUWR010000272.1 GCA_902495265.1 uncultured Collinsella sp.
CGGCCAGACGTGCCGCCGCGGCAGCCGATTCGCTCTCCTCCGCCCCCTTCGGATCACGCGATCTGTTGGGGACGGAGGAAAACGGATCATTTCGTAGGTCCGTGGCCGCCTTGGAAACCGAATGATGGTACGAGCATCCATTCGGCTTCCAAGACCGCCGCGGGCAGAGTTGGGTGACCCGGCAAACGCGGCAGCGTGCTTACTCCCCCGCCACGCTCGCGCGCAGCTTGGCGGCGATGGGCTCGGATGCCAGCAGGAACACGAGCATGACCACGGAGCACGCCAGGCACACAATCCAGGTGCTCGCAAAAGAGCCCGTGGCGTCGAACAGCACGCCCGAGACGATGGCGCCCACGGTGCCGCCGACCATCTCGAGCGAGGTAATAGTGCCCGTGACCTTGCCGAGATCGGCCATTCCAAACTGCTTGGACGCGGCTGGGCAGCGCCGCCACCATGCAGATAGCCGCGAGCACCAGGAAGGCAGAACGCCAGCCAACGCTCACGATAAGCGAGCTCACGATGGGAGACAGAATAGCGCCGCCAAAGCCCGAGCCCGAAAGTGCGATGGAGATGGCAAGGCCTCGCTTGGCCGTAAACCAGTTGGCAGTGACGAGGCTAATGAGCAGGCGGGTCGAAGCCACGGCGAAGCAGCCCGAGACGGCAAAGAGCACGTAGACCTGCCACAGCTCACCGACAAAGCTCATGCCGGCAAGAACGGCAGAGGTGGCGATTACAGTGAGGGAGCCCAAAACGCGACCGCTCACTTTATCGGCCACATGACCGATCACAAGTGAGCCGATAACGCTCACCACGGTGGAGATGGCGTTGGAGATGTTGTACTGCGCAAGAGAAATGCCCAAGTCGCTGACGATGAGCGGCTGAAACAGGCTCATGCAGTTGACGAAAATCGTGTAGCACGTGGCCATGATGACAAAGCCGGAGGCCACGACGAGCCAACCGGGGAAGAACTTACGCTGCTGGGGCATTGGTTACCCCTTGTGGTCGGCGATGTAGCCCAAAGCGACGGCGGCATAAGCCGCGGCGCCAAGGGGAAGCTCGGCATCGCTAAAACGTGCCTTGGGATGATGCTGAGCAAAATGCTCGTCCGCATCAGTCACGGCAGCGCCCACGGTAAAGTACGCACTCGGGATCTCGCTCGAGATCAACGCGAAGTCCTCACTCGCCATGGCGTGGAAAAGCGGCAAGAAAGCCGCCTTGGGCAGCACTGCGCCCACGTAGCCAAGCGACGCCTGAGTCATATCGCTGTCGAGTACAAGCGGCGGAACATCCGAAAGCGTCTCGATGGTCGCCGGCGTACGATATGTTGCAGCAACGCCGTTAACGACCTCGGCGATGCGGGTCTTGAGGTGAGCCATGAGCTCAACATCAAAACCGCGCAGCGTTCCCTCGAGCACGCAGGTGTCGGGGATGACGTTGGCCGCCAGGCCGCCAGCAAACTTACCGACGGTAAGCGCGACCTCCTTGGCCGCCGGCACTTCGCGAGCGATAAGCTCCTGAAGCGCCAGGTGCACATGGACGCCGGCCGTGATGGGGTCGATGCAGATCTCGGGGCTCGAGCCATGGCCGCCCTTGCCCTGCAGCGTGATGCGAAAACCGTACACGCCCGAGAGCGCCGGGCTGCCGTAGAGCACCAGGCCAAGCGGCGACTGGCTATTGACATGCATGGCAAAGGCGGCCTGAGGACGCGGGTTCTCGAGCAAGCCATCGGCGATGGCAGCGCGTGCCCCCTCAAAGGTCTCCTCACCCGGCTGGAACAGCAGTTTGACGGTAGCATTGGCGTCGACAAGCTCGGCCTCGCGGGCCTTGAGCAGGCGCGCCGCACCAAGCAGCGCCGTCGCGTGCATATCGTGACCGCAAGCATGCATGCAGCCATTGGTGGATGCAAAGGGCTCGCCGGATTCCTCGACAACGGGCAGGGCATCCATGTCGCCGCGGAGCATGATGACCGTACCGGCCTGCTTGTCCGCGCACGTACCGTTACCACGAGCAGCAGCTGCCGCGCCGACACCGATAAGGCCAACGACACAGGAGCCGTCAACAAGCACGGCATAGGGAATATCCATCTCGTCCAGACGTGCCTGGATAAAGGCGGACGTCTGCGGAAGGTTGTTACCGAGCTCAGGCGTTTGATGGAGATCGTGTCGCCACGCAGCGAGCTCGTCTGCAAAAGCCTGAGCTTCTGCA
>CABUWR010000273.1 GCA_902495265.1 uncultured Collinsella sp.
ACGGAGACAGGGTTTCCTCTTATATTCCGCTGCTGCCGCGCAACTCTGATGAGGTTCGGGCGACGGAACTCTATACCGATGCGGTGTGGCCGACTAGCGTGAACGATGACAAGGCGTATTTGCATTACGGGACGACCTGCCCTAACTATAAGAAAGGAACGCCGAGCGGATTTGCTTCGGTTGCCGATTACGATGGACAGGATAAATGCAGCAAATGCCATTTTGGCGTTTCGGCGCTTGGTGCTGTTGCGGCGCCTTCAACCTCTATCGAAAACGGCTTCGAGTATCACTTTGACAAGTTTAAAGACGCCCTGGAGGACTACGTCGACTGTCGTAACAAGGAGCTTGAGCTCGAGCGTCAGACTGAGGACGAAGCCGACCGTGCGGGCAATGCGTTCGATACCGCCATCAAAGAACTTTCCGGTGAGCGCCCGCGCATCGCCCCGCCCGGTCGCAACGGCGTGGTCGCCTTTGCGGTCTCGGGCGCCATCTCCAGTCCCGACGAGCTCAACTCTTCGTTTAACACGGCAGTTGAGCTTGGCGATCGTGGTGCAATTTCTGCTGCAGTGCTCGCGCCCGATGATGCGACGGCACAAAATAACGTTCTCTCGCGGTTTTTCTCGACGCTGGAGGAGCGTTCGGGCGGCGTTGCCGACGTGCTCGATGGCGTTATGGATGTTTGGGGCCGCCTGCTTGTGGGGTACGGAGACATCCAGGGTGCGGCCGACGAGCTTATGGGAGAGCTGATCGGTGGCTTGGGAGGGAGTAGCGGCGCGTTAGGCTCCATCGCGTCCTGGCTCGGTGACACCGTTTCGTCCTCCGTGGCGGCGCTGGGGCTCGAACCGTGCGATTTGCGTCTGCGAAAACCGGTGCTGACCGATACCGCCAATGTCATCAAAAGTCCGGGGTCCGATATCGCGGGCATCTCCAAAGCTCAAGATGCCCTGCGAAAAATCCCCTTGGGCGTGACTGACCCCAAGGCACTTTGCGAGGCATTGGAGTATCACGTCGAGCGCACCATCAGCGGCGCGGTGTTCACGCTTGCGGAGATCCCGCTGCCCGGCGGCGGCTCCATCCCGCTCACTGTCGATGTTGCCACGCTGGTGGGGGCTTTTGGCGGTGGGTCGTAATGGGCATTCGTTCGGGCTTGCGCGAGGAGCATGCCCAGGCGACGGTCGAGATGGCCGTGGTCACGCCTGTCCTGCTCGTGCTGGCTCTCATCACGTACAACGTCATGATCTTTGCCGGCGCGGCCGCGCGCTTCGACCGCGTGGTGCCCGACATCGTGCTGGCGCACGCTGTGGCGCCGGGCGGGGAGGGTGACGAGAGTTCCATTGACGCTTCCGCGACCGTTCAAGCTCAGATTCAGGATGCCATGGAGGGATATGACCTACAGGTCGAGGTCTCGAGCGAGCAGGGCACGGCGTCATCGGATGGCGGCCTGCTCTCTCTTTCTGGCACGTTTAGGACCTATACCTGCACCATGCACTACGAGCCGTGGCCGAGTTCGCTGAGCATCGCCGGCGTTTCCCTGGGGGCCCCGGCGATGCTCGCGCATGAACGCGCGGTGACGGTCGATCCATGGCGTCCGGGGGTGGTCATGTGACCGCGGTCTCGTCCTATATCGCCTACGCACGGGCGCTCAACAGGTTGGGCTGGACGCCGGCCGAGTTTGTGGTGGCGGAGTCGTTTACCGTGCGTCTGCGCGGCATGCTGGGACGGCGGCCGATTGCCGCCAGCGGACTGCCGCTTGTCATGGCGTTTCCGCGCTGCTCCTCGGTTCACACCTGCTTTATGGCCTATCCCATCGACATCGCCTTTATCGACCGTAGCGGCAACGTCCTCGAGCGCTACGAAAACGTACGTCCTTGGCGTATGTGTTCCTGTCCCGGCGCCTGGGCGGCACTCGAGCGCCCTTCAATCATTGTTTCGCCCCCTGCTCTCCAACGCGTGCCGGCATGAGAAGGTGGAGCGAAAACTTCTTTCTGCCGGTTGATGCTTCTGATGTGCCGTTCTATAGGAGCGAGATTGTGGCCGATGTCGCGCTCAAAAACTTTTTTAAAATTCTCGGTTGACCGGAGCGTGTCCTTGGTTATACTAATCAAGCCTTGAAACAAGGCACACCTCAAATGGCTGGGTAGCTCAGTTGGTAGAGCAGAGGACTGAAAATCCTCGTGTCAGGGGTTCGATTCCCTTCCCCGCC
>CABUWR010000274.1 GCA_902495265.1 uncultured Collinsella sp.
CGCGCGTGTGCTCGTTCGAGGATGCCGAGGATCCATTTACCTTTGCCATCACGCAGCGAGCGCTTGCCCTGGTGGGCAGCGGGCTCGACACAGCGCATATGGATCTGCTCGTGGCGGCCTTTGTCTTTAAGCTGCTGTCGCACGTTGGCTACCGACCCGATTTTTCGGCATGCGTGCTGTGCGGAGACCCCATGCTGTCGTATTTTTCAGCCCAGGCGGGCGGTCTCATGTGCGGGTCGTGCGCGTCGAGCGTTCCAGGTGCCGAACTGGTGTCGACCGGTGAGGTCGCATGGCTGCGCGCCCTCATGTCCATGACCTTCGATGCGCTCATGGCCGAGCGAATCGACCCGCATACGGCGGCATTCTTGCTCGGGCTTTCGCATGTTTGGGCCGCCACGCACACCGATCAGCGGCTCCGCGCGATGGAATTCATGTTGGGTCGGTGATGATGCGCAGGCGCGCGCCGCTTGTGGTAACATACCGACCTGTTGGTACCTCGACCTTGGATGCTCGCTCCACCGGCGGCTTCCCAGTCCGAGGCGAATAGAGTCGCCCGCGGGCGACGCGAAACGAAAGGTGAAACAATGACTGTTTCCAAAGAGCGCAAGGCGGAGCTGACCGCCCAGTTCGGTAACTCCCCGGTCGATACCGGTAACCCCAAGGTTCAGGTCGCCATCCTGTCCGAGCGCATCAAGGAGCTGACCGAGCACATGAAGTCCCACCAGAAGGACTTCCACACCCGTCGTGGCCTGCTCATGCTCGTTGGCCGTCGTCGTCGTCTTCTCTCCTACATCAAGAAGAACGACATCGTCGAGTACCGTGAGCTCATCAAGGCTCTGGGCATCCGCGACAACATCCAGTAAGGATTTGTACATGCTAAGAGCGTCCTGCGCAGCGGGGCGCTCTTTTTGTGTAAGGGCGTGAACAATCACGCTCTGAAGCGTGGCGGGGGCAGGGGGCCCGCGTCACATGAGAAGCCTGCAGGCAAGGGGCCTGTGGGGTAAAGGAGAACAATGACACTCGTATCCAAGACCTTTGAGCTGTACGGCAAGACCTACACCTTCGAGTCTGGCGAGCTTGCCAAGCAGGCCACCGGCGCTTGTCTGGTCAAGCAGGGCGACACCACGATGCTCGACACCGTGGTCGTCTCCAAGGAGCGCAAGAACTACGACTTCTTCCCGCTGACCGTCGACTTCAACGAGAAGATGTACGCTGCCGGCCGTATCCCGGGTGGCTACCTCAAGCGTGAGGGCCGTCCCAGCGAGAAGGCCACGCTCACGGCCCGTATGATCGACCGCCCGATCCGCCCGAGCTTCCCGGACGGCTTCCGCAACGAGGTGCACATCGTCGCCACCTCGCTCGTCGCCGACCAGGTCAACCCCTTCGACGTTATCAACGTCATGGGCGCCTCTTTGGCCATGACGCTCGGCGGCGTGCCCTTCGAGGGCCCGCTTGCCTGCGTGCGCATCGGCCGTAACGTGGAGACAGGCGAGTTTATCGTCAACCCCACCTACGAGGAGCGCGAGAACTCCGATCTGGACCTGGAGCTGGGCGGCTCTGCCGACTTCATCTCGATGGTCGAGGCCGGCGCCGAGGAGATCTCCGAGGACGACATGCTCGCCGCTATGAAGTTTGGTCAGGAGGCCCTCGCTGCCTTCTGCCGGGCCCAAGACGAGTTCGTCGCCGAGTGGGAGCAGGTTAACGGCCCCATCGTCAAGAAGGAGTACCCGCTCGACCAGCCCGTCGAGGAGGTCCAGGAGCGCATCTTCGCCCACTACGACGAGATGGCCGCTGCCCTGCGCGACGCCGACAAGCTTTCCCGCATCGGTAAGGTCGAGGCTCTGAAGGAGTCCATCCGCGCCGAGTTTACCGACGAGGAGCAGGCCGCCTGGGAGCGCGAGATCCCCGTGGCGCTCAAGAAGCTCGAGAAGAAGGCCATGCGCACCATGGTCGTCGAGACCGGCGAGCGCGTCGACGGTCGTGCCGCCGACGAGATTCGTCCCATCATGGTGAAGGACAACTACCTGCCGCTCGTTCACGGCTCCGGTCTGTTCCAGCGTGGCCAGACCCAGGTGCTCTCCGTCCTGTCGCTCGGCATGCTCAACGAGGGCCAGCGTCTGGATACCATCGAGCCCACCGAGGGCAAGCGCTATATGCACCACTATAACTTCCCCGGCTACTCCGTCGGCGAGGCCAAGCCCTC
>CABUWR010000275.1 GCA_902495265.1 uncultured Collinsella sp.
AGGTCTCCAACGGCGAAGTGCAGATTGTCGGCGTTATCGACGGTGGCAGCGACTCCATGGGCTCGCTCACGCTATACATGCCGCGCGAGACCATCTCGGGCCTCTTCGGCGACGAGAACCCCTCTTTTCCCAGCGTAACGGCGCTCGCCACCGAGGGTACAGACGTGGATGAGCTGTGCAAGACGATTGAATCCAAGGTGCGCGCAATGAAGGGCATCGCGGAGGATGATGAGTACGACAGCGTATCGGCAACCTCCATGAAAAGCGCCATCGACGCCCTCAATTCCTTTATGGGCGCGTTCTCACTCATCATGGGCGCCGTTGCCAGCATTTCGCTGCTCGTGGGCGGTATCGGCATCATGAATATGATGCTCACCAATGTGACCGAGCGTATCCGCGAGATCGGGATTCGTCGAGCCTTGGGTGCCAGCCGTCGCGATATCACCGCGCAGTTCTTGGCCGAGTCCTCGGCGCTGTGCGTCACCGGCGGCCTGTTGGGTGTTTTGGTTGGCTACTTGCTTGCCTGGGGTCTGGCGATGTTCGCCGCGGGTTCCGGCGTGCTTGGTGAGCTCGGTGCCAGCGGCACCATTACGCCGAGTTTTTCGATCGCCACGGTACTGCTGGCCTTTGCGGTCTCCGTCGGCATCGGCGTCATCTTCGGCTTCTACCCCGCCCGCCGCGCCGCAAAACTCGACCCCGTGGAGTGCCTACGTTACCAGTAAGCCAACACCAGATAAGTTGCGGTGAAATAGAGACTGTTTATGCTGCTAAAAGGCCATATCTGACCCTATTTCACCGCAACTTAGATAGCGTCAGGTATAACGCTTCACCCCAAATCAAATTGATTCGTTGAATAGACACATTGCAAATCTTTATACTTCGTTTACTCCACAAGTGGGTATTATCACACACAAAGCACACGTGAAAGGATATACCCATGTCGCTTACACAGTCAGCAGAGCGTGCAGCGCTCAACAAGCTCATCGATTATCTCGACGACAACCCGCAAGAAAACATCGACAAAATCATGGACCTCGTGAACAAACTGGTCCCCAATCGCGTATTTCCCGTACAACGCGAGGCGTTCACCAACGTCATCAAGAGTCGCGGCAATTGGTATGACCTGATCATGCGCATCTTCGACCTCAATCCCAAAATGCGCACCAAGTTGCTCAAGGCGCTTATAGTCGACGGCAACCTGCTCGCTTGGCCCCAACAGGAAAAGAACCGCGAGAAATACCAGTGCAATATTCCGTGGGCCATCCTGCTCGACCCCACAAGTGCCTGCAACCTGCATTGCACGGGCTGTTGGGCCGCCGAGTATGGCTATAAGCAGAATCTGTCCTTCGATGACATCGACTCCATCGTCACGCAGGGCAAAGAGCTCGGCACGCACATCTACATCTATACCGGCGGCGAGCCGCTCGTCCGCAAGCACGACCTGATCAGAATTTGCGAAAAACATCAGGACTGCGTGTTTCTCTGCTTCACCAATTCCACGCTCATCGACGAGGCGTTCTGTGACGACATGATCCGCGTTGCAAACTTTGTCCCTGCCATCAGCGCCGAGGGCAATGAGCACACCACCGACGCCCGTCGCGGCGAGGGTACGTACGAGAAGATTGAACACGCTATGAAACTTCTGCGTGAGCGAAATCTGCCGTTTGGAATTTCTACGTGCTGGACCAGCGCCAACGCCGATACCGTCGCCACCGAGGAAAACATGGACTGGATGATTCGCGAGGGCGCGCTCTTCTGCTGGTATTTCTACTTTATGCCGGTCGGCCGCAATGCCACCAACGAGCTTATGCCCACGCCTGAGCAGCGCGAACACATGTATCATTTTGTTCGCGAGATGCGAGAGAAAAAGCCTCTCTTTACCCTCGATTTCCAAAATGACGGTGAGTTCGTTGGCGGCTGTATCGCCGGCGGGCGACGCTACCTACATATCAACGCGGCGGGAGACGTGGAGCCGTGCGTTTTCATTCACTACTCCAATGCCAATATCCACGACGTAAGCCTGCTCGACGCACTTCGCTCTCCCCTCTTTATGAAGTATTACGAAGGCCAGCCTTTTAACGACAACTACCTCAAGCCTTGCCCCATGCTCGAGAACCCCGATGTGCTGCCCAAAATGGTCGCCGAGGCAGGCGCCGTGAGCACCGACCTGGTAGAGAAGGAGTCTCCCGAACAACTGCGCG
>CABUWR010000276.1 GCA_902495265.1 uncultured Collinsella sp.
GCACAAACCGCAGTTGGTGGTTTCGCAGGCGCAGCGCACCGACGCGCAGCCCTGCTCGCGCAGAAGCGCAAAGAGCATAGTATCGGGGGCAATCTGAACCTTGACCTTGCGGCCGTTGAGCGTAAAGGAAAGTTCGATGAGTTTGGCAGCCATTAGCGCACCTCGCTAGAATCGACGCCGGGCACGCGGCGGCAGGAATACTCGTCCGTGGCGAACTTAGGGATCTGCACGCCCTCGAGCTCGCGGGCAAGCGCGGCCGAAAGCTCGATGCCGGCGGCGCGGCGCACGGCCTGAATCGCCAACGGTGCCGAGATGCGGCGGCGGTAGTCAGCCGAGCCCCACAGGTTGGTGCCGTAGCTCAACGCGCGTACGGACGCGGCCAGGGCGCGCAGCTCGTCCTCGGAAGGCTGCTCGGCGGTAAGGCCACATGCCTCGCCCTGCAGCAGGGTCGCGCGCAGCGGGCGGGCACCCACGGTGACATGCCAGCTGTTGTCCCACCAGGCGGCAGTGACGTTCAGCGAGGGGAAGTCGGTCGCGGCCTTGCGCACGGCCTCGTAGCTTGCGCGATAGTCGTGCTTAACGACCACGACGTGCTCGATCACGTCGCGCACATAGCCCATGTCCACGAACTCGGCGAGCGGCACGCGGCCGGCCCCTGTCAGCTCAACATACGAATCAAGCGCTAGGAACGCCGAGAGCACGTCTGAGAAGCCAAAGCGGCCGTAGATGCTGCCGCCCACCGTGGCGGTATTGCGCAGCTGCACGCCCACGATGTCGTGGACGGCGAACTCAAAGACATTGTTGACAAGCGCGTTGAGCTCGGCATGACGCTCGAGCTGGCGCAGGGTGCACATGGCACCGATGCGAAACTCGGTCTCGGTCTCCTCGATCTGATCGAGTCCGCAGGCCGAAAGGTCAATCGCCGTCGCCACGCGACGCGAACCCAGGCGCATCCAGATGCCGCCGCCCACAATCTTGTTGTTGCGGTTTTTCTGCAAGAGCTCATAGGCTTCGGCCGCGTTTCCAACACGGACGTAGGTACCGAACTTGAGCACGTTCTCCCCCATCTCTTCACTTGTCCAGTACTTTTAAGTGTACCAAACGAGGGGCCGCACACCGTTTTAGGACAAAATCCACCCACCCATCCATAACTTGCGGTGAAATACGGACTGATTAGCCGTTCTGGGACGCTAAACAGTCCGTATTTCACCGCAAGTTATGAAGAGTCCTCCGGGATAGAAAAGGCTCCCAGCCGGATAGCTGGGAGCCTCATCACATGCTATATCGAGCGAAGATTTAGCAGACGCCCTGGGCGAGCATGGCGTCGGCGACCTTCAGGAAGCCGGCGATGTTGGCGCCCATGACGAAGTTGCCCTCCTGGCCATACTCCTTGGCGGTGTCGTCCACGTTGTGGAACATGCCGCGCATGAGCTGCTCGAGCTTGCCGTCGACCTCCTCGAAGGTCCAGGACAGGTGCTCGGCGTTCTGGCTCATCTCCAGGCCGGACACGAGCACGCCGCCGGCGTTGGCAGCCTTACCGGGCATAAAGGCGACGCCGTTCTCCTGGAAGTAGGTCGTGGCCTCGATGGTCGTGGGCATGTTCGCGCCCTCGCCGACCACCTTGCAGCCGTTGGCGACGAGCGCCTGGGCGTCCTCGAGCAGCAGCGTGTTCTCGCGAGCGCAGGGCAGCGCGATATCGCAGGGAAGCTGCCACACGCCGCGACCGTCGCCCTCGTGCCACACGGCGTTAGGCTTCTCGTCAACGTACATAGCGAGCGTAACGCCCTTGTCGTGGCCAGAGCGCTTCTTGTTGTAGATGTGCTCGAGCACGGTGTAGTCGATGCCGTCGGGATCCTCGACCCAGCCGTGGGTATCGGAGCAGGCCAGGACCTTGCCGCCGAGCTGAGAGACCTTCTGGACGGCGTAGATGGCGACGTTGCCAGAGCCATGAACGACGACGTTCTTGTCCTCGAAAGAGTCGCCGCGGCTCTTGAGGTACTCATCCACAAAGTAGGCCAGGCCGTAGCCGGTGGCCTCGGTACGGGCGAGCGAGCCGCCAAAGGAGAGGCCCTTGCCGGTGAGGACGCCGGTCCACTCGTTGGTCAGGCGCTTGTACTGACCGAACAGGTAGGCAACCTCGCGGCCGCCAACGCCCAGGTCGCCGGCGGGAACGTCGGTGTTGGGGCC
>CABUWR010000277.1 GCA_902495265.1 uncultured Collinsella sp.
CTCGCTTGAGTCGGTTGTTCCCGATAAGAACTCGGGCCTGATGACCTACTACTTGCTCACCCTCATTCTTCCCATAGCCATCTTCTTCCTGATCGGCTGGTGGCTCAACCGCCGCATGAAGAAGGCCATGGGCGATGACGGTCCGTCGATGAACTTTGGCGGCGGTGGTTTTGGCGGCGGCGGACTGGGTAAGTCCGGCGCGCGCGTGATCGCCTCCAAGGACGTGGGCGTGACCTTTAAGGATGTCGCCGGCCAGGAAGAGGCCAAGGAGTCCCTCAAGGAGGTCGTCGACTTTCTGGAGAAGCCGCAGCGCTACGAGGAAATCGGCGCCAAGCTGCCGCGCGGTGCTCTTCTTGTCGGCCCTCCGGGTACCGGTAAGACCCTGCTTGCCAAGGCCGTTGCCGGCGAGGCGGGCGTGCCGTTCTTTAGTATTTCGGGTTCTGAGTTTGTTGAGATGTTTGTCGGCCGCGGCGCCGCCAAGGTGCGCGATCTGTTTAAGCAGGCCAAGGAAAAGGCCCCGTGTATCGTGTTCATCGACGAGATCGATACCATCGGCAAGAAGCGCGATGGCGGTGGCTTTAGCGGCAACGATGAGCGTGAGCAGACGCTCAACCAGCTGCTGACCGAGATGGACGGCTTCGATAACCACAAGGGTATTGTCGTTCTCGCTGCTACCAACCGTCCCGACAGCCTTGATCCGGCCCTGTTGCGCCCCGGTCGTTTTGACCGCCGCATCCCCGTTGAGCTGCCCGACCTGACCGGCCGTAAGAACATTCTTGAGCTGCACGCCAAGAGCGTGAAGACGCAGCCGCCGATCGACCTGACCGCGATTGCCCGCGCAACGCCCGGTGCCTCGGGCGCCGACCTGGCCAATATCATCAACGAGGGCGCCCTGCGTGCCGTCCGCGAGGGTCGCAAGCGCGCCACGCAGGACGATTTTGAGGAGTCGGTGGAGGTCGTCATCGCGGGTCAGCAGCGTAAGTCCACGGTGCTGTCCGACCATGAGAAGCAGGTCGTTTCTTACCACGAGATCGGCCATGCCATCGTTGCTGCCCGCCAGAAGGGCTCTGCGCCGGTCACGAAGATCACTATCGTGCCGCGCACGAGCGGTGCTTTGGGCTACACCATGCAGGTTGAGGAGGACGAGCGCTTCCTGACCACGCGCCAGGAGGTTCTGGACAAGCTCGCCGTCTATTGCGGTGGCCGTGCAGCCGAGGAGCTCATCTTTGGCGAGATGACGACCGGCGCTGCCAACGATATCGAGCAGGCCACCAAACTCGCCCGCAACATGGTGACGCGCTTTGGTATGTCCGATGAGTTTGGCATGATGGCGCTCGGTACCGTTCAGAATGCGTACCTCAACCAGGACACGTCGCTCACCTGCGCCCCCGGTACGGCCGAGCGCGTGGACGCGATTGTCGCCAAGCTGATCGAGGATGCGCACGACCGCGCCCTGCAGATCCTGAAGGAGAACAAGTTTAAGCTCCACGAGCTGGCTCGTTACCTGTACAAGAAGGAGACGATCACGGGCGAGGAGTTTATGAATCTCCTCACGCGCGAGAATCCGCTGATGCCAAAGCAGCAGTAATACTCGTTATGCAGTGTCAATCGCCCCATTTGAGTGTTTATCTCAAATGGGGCGTTTTGCGTGGGGAGAGTTGTATATGAAGATCGTGGTGAGCGCCTGTTTAATGGGCGAGAGCTGCAAGTATAACGGGCTCGACAACTACCATCGCGAGCTGGTCGAGGCATGCGAGCTCACGGGGACCGAGGTCCTCTTGGTGTGTCCTGAGGTCTTTGGGGGTCTGCCCACGCCGCGCAAGCCGTCCGAGATTGTGAACGGCGAGGTTCGTACCTGCGAGGGCATCTCGGTTGATCGCGAATTTCGCCTGGGTGCCCAACGTGCGCTCGATATGTGCGAGCAGGCGGGCGGTCCGTCCGAGATCGCCGCGTGCATTTTGCAGGACCGCAGCCCCTCTTGTGGCGTAGGCCGTATCTACGACGGAACCTTCAGCGGCACGCTCACTCCGGGCAACGGTGTTTTCGTCGACCTGCTCCTGCGCCACGGGTACCGCGTGATTCCGGCTAACGAGTTCGATCCCAGCATGTTGGAGCAATAATAAACCACCACAAAGGTGCCTGTCCCCTTTGTGGTGGTTTATGGCAGATCGGTTAGTTGGCGGGC
>CABUWR010000278.1 GCA_902495265.1 uncultured Collinsella sp.
AACAATTGGCAGGTGTTGCGGCGAGCCTATAGGCGATCGCGGCGATAAGGCTAGTCCTCCATGCCAAGATCGATCGTCGTGCCTTCGAACACCTTGTTGACGGTGCGGACGGCGCACATCTTGCCACACATGGTGCAGGTGCCCTCGGTGGCGGCGGGGGATTCCTCGTAGCGCTTCTTGCCGGTGACCGGGTCGAGCGCGCACTTCCACATGGCGTCCCAGTCGAGCTTGCGGCGTGCCTGGCCCATCTTGTCGTCCATGTCGCGGGCGTGCGGCACCTTTTTGGCGATGTCGGCGGCGTGCGCGGCAATCTTGGTGGCCATGAGGCCGTCGAGCACATCCTGGGCGTTAGGCAGGCACAGGTGCTCGGCTGGTGTCACGTAGCACAGGAAGTCGGCACCGGAGCTGGCGGAGATGGCGCCGCCGATGGCAGCGGTGATGTGGTCGTAGCCCACGCCGATATCGGTCACCAGCGGCCCCAGCACATAGAACGGGGCGTTGTGGCACAGGCGCTTCTGCAGCTTCATGTTGGCGGCGATCTCGTCGAGCGCCATGTGACCCGGTCCCTCGACCATAACCTGGACGCCGGCAGCCCAAGCGCGCTTGCACAGCTTGCCCAGCTCGATCATCTCGGCGGTCTCGGTGGCGTCGTTGGAATCGTAGAGGCAGCCCGGGCGGCAGGAATCGCCAAGCGAAATCGTCACGTCGTACTCGTGGCAGATCTCGAGCAGCTCGTCAAAGTACTCGTAGAAGGGGTTTTCGTTGCCGGTGACCTCCATCCAGCCAAACAGCAGCGAGCCGCCGCGGCTCACGATGTTCATGAGACGGCCGGTCTCCTTAAAGGTCTTGGTGACCGACTTGTTAATGCCGCAGTGGATGGTCATAAAGTCCACGCCGTCCTCGGCGTGCGCGCGCACGACTTCGAACAGGTCTTCCTTGGTGAGTTTGACCAGTGGCTTTTCCATGTAGCCGATGGCGTCGTACATGGGGACGGTGCCCACCATGAGCGGTGTCTCGTCGATGAGCTGCTGGCGGAACTGGCGCGTCTTGCCCGAGTTGGAGAGGTCCATGATGGCGTCGGCGCCGTAGTCCTCGGCGATCTTGACCTTCTTCCATTCCTCGGCGGCATCGGCCTTGTCGCCCGAGATGCCCAAGTTCACGTTGACCTTGGTGGACAGGCCCTCACCGACACCAAAGGCGCGCATGCCTTTTTTGATGTGCACGATGTTGGCGGGAATGGCGATACGGCCGTCGGCCACGCGCTCGCGGATGTACTCGGGGTCGCGATGCTCTCGCTCGGCGACTTCCTTCATCTGCGGCGTGATCTGCCCGGCGCGGGCGAAGTCGATTTGCGTGACGAGCTTGGGCTCGGTCTGTGTGCTCATTGGCACGGCTCCCTTCGTTGGCATTACCCATATCAGGTTTGCGGGTCAGGGCGGGCGCGCCCAGTCTCAGCCTGCCGTCTTGCCCTGCAAGCTCCCCGTTTATGTAATGGGCTCAAGTATAGCTCGAATGGGTACGATTGGCCTAACGAGCGTGCCTGTGGGGAGGCGAACATGGAAGACAAGCATCTATATCGAGAGATGCAGTGGGATGTGTCGACCGAGGAAAGCCGTGCGCACCATGGCCTTGTCGCGATTGGTTTTGCGGTGCTTGCCGTGTTGGTGATTGCCTTTTGTATTTGGACGTTTGGCGGTCGCGGCGGCGCTGCCTGGGAGTTTGAGGCTGATGATAGCCTACCGATTATGACGGTGAGGAGTACTGGCGGTAATGCCAATACGCTCGCCGTTCCGGGCGATTATTGGTACCCGCGCGATGAGTTTGTGCAGTTGCAGCTGAGTGGTGGGTCCATTCCAGGTGAAGAGATCGAGCGCGTGACGTTTGACGCGGCACTCAAAACGCTCACGGTGAAGCTCAAAGATCAAGGAGATGTGCCCACGACCATGGATATCGCTCTGACGGAATGGCGTCTGGAGCCTCCGGCGGGTGTTGCGGTGTCCGAGGTTGAGCAGGTCAAGATTGTCTATCAGGACGGTTCGACAAACGGGATTGCAAAGGCCGATGGCTTGGCGGAGTAACGGGGTGTTTGGAAACGGCGGGCCTATTGTGCCTGCGCGTTCATGAAAACCAGGGTGTTTTTGTCTGAAAGCTCGGGGATGTGACGATAGCCGATG
>CABUWR010000279.1 GCA_902495265.1 uncultured Collinsella sp.
CCTCGCCCCAGGCTCGCTTTGCCGGAGCCATCGGCGCGGCGATTCGCGCACAGGCGCTCAATTAATGCATCCGCCGTAGGCTCGCATTCATGCGTATACTGGGAGGAAATGATTGACCGATGAGAGGAGGTATCGATGGCTGACGATCAGATTAAGCTCACGTCCATGACGGCCGCGAGCGGTTGAGCCGCTAAGTTGGCCCCCGGAGCCCTCGCCCAGGTCCTGGGCGATTTACCCAATGTGCATAACGACAACCTGCTCGTGGGGTTCGATACCTCCGACGATGCGAGCGTCTTCCGCGTAGGGGAGAACCTGGGACTCGTGCAGTCCATCGACTTCTTCCCACCGATGGTCGACGACCCGTTTCTGTTTGGCCAGATCGCCGCGGCCAACTCGCTGTCGGACATCTACGCCATGGGCGGGCGGCCGAGCCATGCCATGAACTTGCTGTGCATCCCGAGCTGCCTGGGCGTTGAGGTTGCCGGTCAGATTCTGGCGGGCGGCGCCGACAAGTGCGTCGAGGCCGGCTGCTCCATCGCGGGCGGTCACACCATCAACGACGACGAGCCCAAGTACGGCCTGTCCGTGAGCGGTTTTGTCGCGCTTGACCGTATGCTCGCCAACAGCGGCGCGCGCGTGGGCGATGTTCTGCTGCTGACCAAGGCCATCGGCTCGGGCATTATCACCACGGCCATTAAGGGCGAGCTCATCGAGCAGGACGAGGCCGCAGCCATGTTTGACTCGATGCGAACCCTCAACGAGGCACCGATTCGTCTGGCCGAGGGACTTGAGCTTCACGGCTGCACCGACATTACGGGCTTTGGTCTGATCGGGCACGCGTGCGAGATGGCCGAGGGCTCGGGCGTGCAGGTTGAGCTTGCATCGGGGGCGGTGCCGCTCTTTGACCAGGTGCTCGACATGGCGCGTCTGGGCATTATCCCCGCGGGCTCCTACCGCAACCAGGACTTCTTTGGCCCGCGCGTGGCGGCCGACGAGGACCTGGAGCCGGGCATGCTGGATGCGCTGTACGATCCGCAGACCTCGGGCGGTTTGCTTATTGCGGCGCCCGCGGCGGATGTGGATGAGCTTGCGCGTCGTCTGCATGCCGAGGGGCGCGTTGCCGCCGTCGTCGGTCGCGTTTGCGAGGCGGAGCCGGGCGGTCCTGCCGTCCGCGTTGTCCGTTAACGGTTTGTTTATTCAACTATCTATCGTTCTTGATTGATTCATTCGAAAGGAATTTACTATGTCTACCAAAATTGAAGTCAATGCCATGGGCGATGCCTGCCCGCTGCCCGTCGTCAAGACGCTTAAGGCACTCAAACAGCTTGACGGCGAGGGCGCCGTGGTGACCTCGGTCGACAACGAGACCGCCGTCAAGAACATCTCCAAGATGGCGCAGGAGAAGGGCTGCACGGCCTCGGTCGAGAAGATCTCGGACGCCGAGTGGCACGTGACCGTCGCGACTTCTGGCGCCGTTGCCGTGGCCGATCCCGAGCAGGATGGCGCTGCCTTCTGTGGTGCCAGCGCCAGCAAGGGCAAACTCGTCATTTCCGTCTACACCGATTGTATGGGCCGTGGCGACGACGAGCTGGGCCACAAGCTCATGAAGGCCTTCATCTTTGCCGTGACGCAGCAGGAGGAGCTGCCCGCGACCATGCTGTTCTACAACGGCGGCGCCAAGCTCACCGTCGAGGGCTCTCCGGTGCTCGATGATCTGAAGGGCCTGGCCGAGCAGGGTGTCGAGATTCTCACCTGCGGTACCTGCCTCGACCACTATGGCATTAAAGACCAGCTTGCGGTGGGCGAGGTCACCAACATGTACGTGATCGTGGAGAAGATGGAGCAGGCCGTGCGCGTCGTGCGCCCGTAGCATATTGGTTGGAGTTGTCATGAGGGAGAAGCGCCCGGCGCTTGTCATCACGTTTCCCACCACGGCGGCCGCCATGGGCTGCGAGTCCCTATGCATCGAGCGCGGCCTTCCTGGGCGAACGATTCCCGTGCCCGGGGAGGTCGCTGCTGGCTGCGGTTTGGCGTGGAAGGCGTTGCCTGCCGATGAGGAGCTGCTGCGCGGCGAACTCGCCGCGGCGGGCGTTCCCACCGAGGGCTATACCGTGATCGATATGTGGGAGGTCGTGCGATGATCTATCTGGA
>CABUWR010000280.1 GCA_902495265.1 uncultured Collinsella sp.
AAGGACCCCATCTTGCCCGTCGTCGCCGCCATAACCGTTACCTCACATGCCTCGGACGCCATGGTCGCTATCCCATTTTGGCTCGAGATGTTCGCCGTTGTCGCTGCATCGATCTCGGGCGTGCTGGTCGCGCGCGAACATAAGCTTGACCTGGTGGGCGCGGTCGCGCTCGCGGTGGTCTGCGGTCTGGGCGGCGGTCTTTTGCGCGATATGACACTCCAGGTCGGCAACGTCTACATCCTCAACCAGCCAATGGCGCTGCCGCTCTCTATCGCCACGGCGGCCATCATCTACATCTTCCCGGCAATCGTCGATAAACCCGAGAAACTCATCCCATTGCTCGACATCATCTCGGTCGGCATCTACGCCGCCACCGGAGCGGACAAAGCACTGGTCTATGGATTTGCACCCGTCGTTTGCATCATGATGGGCTTCTTCACCGCGGTGGGTGGCGGCATGCTGCGCGACGGCTTTATGGGCGTGGTTCCGGGCATTTTCCAACGTACTAACTTTTATGCCATCGCCGCCATCGCCGGATCGACAAGCTATGTGTGTCTCGTTATGAGCGGCATCATGAGCAATGTCGCCGCACTGGTCGTATGCGTTGCCGTGACCATGGGTCTGCGCTGGCTCTCGCTGCGCTTTGACATCAAAAGCCCCACCGAAGAAGATATCGCGCGCTTCTTGCATCGCAAAAAATAGCTAGCGCGGGCTCGTCCCCGAAATGCAACTGAGAGGTTCTTTTAGAGCGCCCGCGCGTTGGGTACCCTGTTAGATACATGTCGAGTATCTAACGAAGGATTCACTATGCCTTGCAACCTAGAACCGTCGTCCCGGCGCCGTAAAGCGCAGGCCCGCATCGCCCTCCTATTCGCAATGATCGCGCTTGCGCTGACCGTACTTCCCACGACGTCGTTCGCCGGTACAGACACCGCGGGCAACGTGCTCGCAACCGAAGTTGACTCAAATCCGTCTGGCGTCGAAGGCGACCTGTACTGGGCCGGCCAAAGCCTTAACCTAGACGACGCTTCCATCGGCCGCGATATTATCGCCGCGGGCGATACCCTCTCGATTCGCGACTGCACCATAGGCGGAGCCGTTCGCCTGGCGGCGCGCACCATCGATGTCTCCAAAACCGCAATCGATGGCAGCGTGACGGTAGCCGGCCAGCATGTCGTGCTCAACACTGGTAGCACCGCCAACTGTTTTTACGCGATGGGCGAGACGGTTGCCCTGCGAGGCTCCACCAAGTCGGCAGCGCTCGCAGGCGACACCGTGACCATCGACGGCACCGTCGAGGGCGATGTCGAGGTTTGGGCCGATAAGCTCGTCTTGGGCAAGAATGCCCGCATTACCGGCACCGTGAACGCGCACGTCTCTGAGGACCCCGAGCGCGCCGCAGGAGCCGAGGTAGGCGCACTCAAGATCGACCGCACCGAGAACGAGAGCGCGGCCACGACCGCTAACGACATCATCGGCGGCATCGTCGCCGCGGCGCTCTCGACCTGCTTTGTCGCCCTGCTGCTCGAGCTCGTCTTTCCGCGTGCGACCGCCAGTGCCGCCGGCATGCTCCACCAGCGCCCCACGCCCCTGTGGGTGAGCGGTCTTCTGGGTACGATTGCTGTCGTCCCCGCCGTCCTGCTGCTGATTATCTCTATCGCTGGCCTGCCGCTTGCCGGAACCCTCTTGTGCGGCGTTATCGGCATCGCGTTGGTGTCGAGTGCCTTTGCGGGGTGCGCGATCGCCCGCATGGTCGGACACAGCCAGAACCGTTACGCCATGGCGGCCGTGGGCGGCATCGCCGCGGGCGCGCTTACGGCAATCCCCCTCGTAGGTGATTTCATCAGCGGCGTAGCCTTTGTCTTTACGCTCGGCTACATCATCCAAATCATCTGGCGCAACGCCCACCTCAAGCCGCAGCAGGCCGCCAACACTCCGGGTCTTCCCTCCGCCTAGCTGTCAACCCCACAAAGGGAACAGGCACCTTCGTGGGGGCACAGACCAACTCAATCCCCTTGCACCAAAAAGGGCGCCGACCATTGCGGTCGGCGCCCTTTCTCGTTAGTCGCTATAAAGCCCAGCGCTTATTTGTTGACCTGGCCGGCGCGAACGGCAGCCTTCTTGCGGTCGGTGGCGTTGAGCAGACGC
>CABUWR010000281.1 GCA_902495265.1 uncultured Collinsella sp.
CCATAGAGCTCCTTTGCTGCTTGATGCGCGATGCATGTGGATGGAACTGGTCGTCGATGGATGGTCAGGACTGCCCGGAAACCTTCCTGCTTAAGGAAGGCATTGCGAAATGACAACGTTGTCATTTCGTTAATGACAACGTAAGACATTTTTGGAAGAGCAACAAGGATATACGGGTGAGCGGTCGATATTGTTCGGTAAACGGTTGATTTATCAGTCAGGCAGGTAGTGTATGCTAGAACGCAAAAACAAGCGATGTAAAACCGACTGGAGAAGCAGTGGCAACGATGGACAAGAAAAATGTCTCAATGAATGATGTGGCGATTGCCGCTGGTGTTTCTCTCAAGACGGTTTCGCGCGTGATTAACGAGCCCGATAGCGTGCGAGAGTCGACACGCGATAAGGTTCATTCGGCCATGGAGGCGCTCGGGTTTCGAGCCAACTTTGCCGCGCGTTCGCTCAAGTTGGGCCGTTACGGGTGCATCGGCGTCGTGCTGTTCCACTTGTCGGGCGGTGCCGTGGACATGATCGACGGTATCGCCGATGCCGCCGAAGAGCGAGGCTTTGCGCTCACGATGATTAAAAAGCGGGCGTGGGAGAAGATGACCCTTGCCGAAGCGGCGCGTAGGATGTCGCAGCTCCCCGTCGACGGCATGATTTTCAACCTGCGCCAGATGGTCGATGACTTTGATACCTTTGAGGCGCCGAAAGACCTCAAGACGGTGATTATCACACCGATGGAACATCCTACCTGCTCTACCGTCAGTGACGACCAAGAGGGCGGCGCGCGCATGGCGTGCGAGTACTTCTTGAACCACGGGCACAAGAACGTGTACTTCGTCTCTGGTAAGAAAGAGTCACTGTCGAGCCAGTGCCGTATGAAAGGTTGGCGAGCGGCACTCGAGGCACGTGGCATTGAGCCGCCCGAGCCTCTGCAAGGCGATTGGAATGCGGATAGTGGCTATGCCGCGGGCCTTGTGCTTGCCGATAAGCCCGATTGCACGGCGGTCCTCGCTGCTAACGACTGCATGGCAAACGGCGTGATGATGGCTCTACGTGACAAAGGGCTCAATGTGCCCGACGACGTGTCCGTGATCGGCTTCGACGATGAGCTCTACAAGACGATTCCCAACTCGATTCTGACGTCGGTGAAGTTTCGCCACCGCGAACTGGGCATCCGTGCGCTTAACGAGGTCGTCGCAGGTCTGGAAGCCCCGAGCTCCAGAAGTCGTACGCTCGTCTCGGGCGTGTTGGTCGAGCGTTCCAGCGTGAGGGATCTGCGGGCGTAGACGTGCTCGGCCTGCTCGTCTAAATCTGTAACAGGTGGGACCCGAAAACTCGACTAGGTGTTATAGATTGAGATTTTGTCTACCCAGCCATCATCTTTGTCTCGATCTGTAACAGTTAGGAGTGAAATGACCAGCCAGGTGTTACAGATCTAGATTGATTGGATTGACCCATCTGTTTGTCTCGATCTGTAACATCTAAGCGGTCAAAAGCGGTCTACATGTTACAGATTGAGATTTTTGGCTTGGCCTGTGCGTTCACCTCGATCTGTAACAGCTGGGACCCAAAAACTCGGCTAGATGTTACAGATTAAGATGAACAGGAGGACGGGTGCGGTCTAAACAAAATGGCCCGCGCATCACGCATCGATGCACGGGCCATTTTTTTTCTGCGAGCGGCAGGTGGCGTCAGCGTCTTATGCCTCGAGGTTTTCCTCGATCCAGGCGACGGCACCCTTGGGATCCTTAGTGAGGTCGATGTACTGTTTGCCCTTGGGCGACAGCAGCGTGATGCCCAGGCGGTCGGTGTCGGCCTTCATCTCGTTGTAATAGGTGCGAACCTGCGGAGCCAGGACGATGACGTTGTACTGGTCCATGATGGCGTAGTGGCTGCCGTAGGCACCGGCGTTGGCGGTAATGTCGATGCCCAGCTCGTCGGCGCCTTCCTTAAGCGCGTTGGCGAGCAGTGCAGAGGTGCCGGCGCCAGCGCACAGAACCAGAACCCTCAGATCCTTGCCCTTAAGGGCGGACGGAGCTGCGGAGGCCTCAGTGGCAGAAGCGGTCTCGACAACAGGAGCCTCAACGGCGGGGGCGGCAGCGGTCTTGACGGCCTTGGTCTCCTCGGCCTCTTCTTCGGCCA
>CABUWR010000282.1 GCA_902495265.1 uncultured Collinsella sp.
CCTCGTCCTCAGAACCCTCGAGCCAGTTCCATGCGGCCTTTTCGCTCATGCCGAGCACGCTCTGCAGCACCTCGACCACGTCGTCCTCAAAGTAGCTGTAGGTGTCGCGGGTCTGGAGCCAGGACTCGCCGTTCACGCGCTCAAAGGCCTCGCGGAACTCCTGGGTCTTGCCCAGGGAATCGATGTAGTCCTCGAGCTTTGCAAGCTTGAGGTCCTCGCCGTAGAAGCCGCGCGCCTCGTAGAACATGCGCTCAAAGCCGCGAAGCAGCGCCGTGGGAGCCGTATCGCCCTGCTTCCACTGGCCCGCCTTGCTATCGATGTTAAAGAGGATGGCCTGCGTGGACACCGAGCAGGCGCGCTCCATGGCAGCCTCGACCATGGGGTCGACGATCTTGCCGTCAAAGTAGCTGATGGCGCTCTTGCCGCCGATCTGGCGATTCTCGAGCAGGTAGCTAAGCATCTTGAGGAAGTGCGATTTACCGGAACCGAAGAAACCACTGATCCACACACCGATCTTGTCGGTGGGCACATCGATGGCATCGCCGTAGGCCTTGAAGAACGTGGCAAAGTGCCTCTGCAGCTCGCGCGTCACCACGTACTCGTCAAGCTCCTGGCGGATGGACCCATCTTTTGAATCCTGGACCTTGACCACGCCGTTGATGGAGCGGTTGATGTCTTTTGCAAAGAGGTCGTGAATGATCGTGTTGTCCATGGGTGCTCCTTTGGGTTTGGGAACGTTATGGCAAAGGGTTGTTACCGGCGGCAGGGACTTGCCTGCGGGGAGCCGTGCTTACGAGATATCGATGGCGCGGTAGTAGTTGTCGGCCGGCAGACGGTTAAAGAGCTGGAAAGAAGAGCCGTTGAAACTGCCCGGATAGGCGGCGACCACAGGCACCTCATCAAAATCCGCAAGCATGCAGTGGAGAAGCGTGTGCATGCGAAAGAACGGGAAAACCTCGCCCGCGCCGGTGAGGAGAACGACGTCTCCAGGCGCGTGCGGCTCGGTCTGCTCAAGGATGTACGCGGCGACTTTCTCGGGCGAGGCGAACTTGGCCACGTCCTCGAGCACGCGCTGGGTACCGCGGCGCTCCTCTTGGTGCGGGATAGCCTTGAGGACACGGCGCTTTTCGAGAATTGCCAGCACGGCGTCGTAAAGGTTCACGACCTTGAGCGTGCACGGAAGCTTGTCGGCCTCGGCATCGCGTGAAAGGGTGTCAAATAATGCACGCGCCTCAAACTCCAGCGCGGGGTCATAGCAAAAGGTGTGGAAGCCGATCTCATTGCCTATGCCCTTGTTGGCCAAAAAGTCCTCGCTGCACAGGCACTCGCGCAGAAGCTGCGCACGGCGCTCAAATTCCTGACAGGCGCGCTCGGAGCGGACATGCGCCGCCACGACGCTCTTGCGGGAATGGATGCCGATATTGGTGGTGAGATCGGTCGCCGGGGTGATGACAGGGTCGACGGCGCTTTTGACGGGAGCCACGCTACATCACCGCCCTGCCGGTAAGGGCCGCGATAAGCGACTGCTCGCCCAGCTGAACCAAGGCTCGCTCGACATCGGAATCGAGGAAGAGTGGTGACAGGCGCTCGGACTCCGGGCCCTGGCCCTCGCCGATAAGGCCGGCATGGCGGAGCGTCTGGCGGAGCGAGCCCTTAATGCGCTTGACCGTGGCCTCAGTCCAGCGGGCCGCGTCCGGATACTCCGTGGTAAAGCGTGTCATAAAGGCGTTGAGGTCAACCGCCGTAAAGGCATAATCGAAGTTTTGTAGGCGCTCCCCTACCTCGACGAGCACGAGCTCGCGCACGATATCGTAGCGGCAGATCATGCTGTAGAAGATGGCCTGGTCCGCCTGCGTGGGAGTGCCGGATGCCATGAGCCTGGTTAGGGATGACGCAGCCTCGACGGCGGTTTTGGGGTCGATGCCGCGCGCGGCGCATACGGCGTCCGTGGGCACCATGGCGTCAAGGCGGCGAAGGCACACGGTTGCGCGGTTGGCGACCATGCGCTCCGTGGGATATTGAAAGAGGTTCTCGCTCTTTACGCGTACAATCACCTGCTCGTCGCTTGTGCCCTGCATACGAAGGGCAGCGACGATGCGCATCTCATGCGGGAGGAATTGCTCGCGGGTGAGCACCCCCCCCC
>CABUWR010000283.1 GCA_902495265.1 uncultured Collinsella sp.
GCTAAAACGCGGTGAACGGCGGGGCCACAAAACGCATACGCCTAAAGTGCACATTCCTCGCATTCGGCATCGAGACGTGCCTTAACGGCATCGGCGGCGATGTGATACGAGAAGCCCTTGCCCATCAAAAACCGAACCAGTTTTTCGAATCCGCGCGTCTCTGGAACACGCCGCTTGGCGAGCAGGGCTGACGCACGCGCCAAATCGTCTTCGACGGCAAAATAATCCTCGGGATAACCGGGAATGTCATCGAGCACAACATGACGTCGCTTGAGCTCGGTCTCGATTTTGCGCTGTCCCCAACCGCGCCGCTTGCGTTCCTCGATAAAGTACGAGCAAAAGCGGTTCTCGTCTAAAAAGCGATACTCGGTGGCGCGCTCGACGGCGAAATCAATCGCGGGCTGGCGAAAGCCGTAGCGAGCCAACTTGTCACGGACCTCACCCGTCGCATGGTCGCGGCGCGATAACATCTCGGTCACCATGGTAAGTGCACATTTACGCTCAATGAGCTGTACCGCTTCGCGAAACTCATCCCAATCGCAGGGAAGATCGGGGCGATTTTTAAGAAACAGGCGCGCGACACGAACAGGAATCCAGAAGGATCGTTCAAAACCGCCCTCGAGCTCACAGTCGATATGTGCACAAGGCTTTTTTGATGCATACCCACTCGAGAACGAGGAGGCCGCCTTCTTATCGGGAAAGACGACCGTGGCCTCGGTAACCGTATACGACATGCGGGCATCCGCTACTCGTCGTCATCATCGAGCATCGCGGAGCCATCGATGGCGTAAAGCTCATCGAACTCCTCAGTTTCGGGCTGATCGGTCAGCTCGACCTCGGACGGAGCATCGTCATCGAATTCAAGGCCGCAGGCGAGGCGAACCTTATGCTCGATCTCGTCAGCACAATCGGGGTGTTCACGCAGGAAGGCCTTAGCGGCCTCGCGACCATTACCGAGCTTGTCCTCACCGTAAGCAAACCAAGAGCCCATCTTTTTGCAGATACCGCACTCGACGGCCATGTCCAGAATCGAGCCCTCCTTAGAGATGCCCGTGCCGTACATGATGTCGAACTCGGCCGAGCGGAACGGAGCGGCCACCTTGTTCTTAACGACCTTGGCACGCACGCGATTGCCGATAACCTCGTCCTTGAGCTTGATGCTGTCGATGCGGCGAATATCAATGCGCACCGAAGAGAAGAACTTGAGGGCGCGGCCGCCCGTCGTAGTCTCGGGGTTGCCGAACATGACGCCGATCTTCTCGCGCAGCTGGTTAATGAAGATGCAGGTCGTTTTAGATTTGGCGAGCGAGCCTGCGAGCTTACGGAGCGCCTGGCTCATCAGACGGGCTTGAAGGCCGACCGTAGTGTCGCCGATCTCGCCCTCGATCTCGGCACGCGGAGTCAAAGCGGCGACAGAGTCAACGACAATGGCGTCGATGGCGCCAGAGCGAACGAGCATGTCGACGATCTCGAGCGCCTGCTCGCCCGTATCGGGCTGGGAAATGAGGACCTCATCGATGTCCACGCCGATACGCGCGGCATACGTGGGATCGAGCGCGTGCTCGGCATCAATAAATGCCACGACGCCGCCCATAGCCTGGGCCTCTGCCAAAATCTCGAGCGAAAGCGTTGTCTTACCGGAGGACTCGGGGCCGTAAATCTCGACGATACGTCCGCGCGGCACGCCGCCGATGCCCAGAGCGGCATCGAGGGCCAGGGCGCCCGTGGGAATGGCCTCGACCTCGAGCTCGGGACCACCGTCACCGTACCTCATGATGGAACCCTGGCCGAATTTCTTCTCGATCTCGGCCTTGGTGGTGGCGATCATCTCATCGCGCTCTTTACCCGTCGTGCGAGCATGAACGGTACGTACGGGACCTGAATTCTTGGCCATGAATAGCCCTCCTCTTAACAACCTGCATCGATAATAAACGAACGGCTGTTCGTGGTCAACCGTTCAGATAAATCATATGCAGCCGACCTTTCCAAAACCCAACCAAACGCCGACCAAAAACTGACCAAAAACTTGACCGCAGGTGAACCAAGCAAGGCATGACGAGGAAGAATACGCCGACTACCTGCACAAAGATCAAATTCGCCGGAGGTCCCTATCTCCACAATTAAGGGTCCCGGAGGCC
>CABUWR010000284.1 GCA_902495265.1 uncultured Collinsella sp.
CGAGGGCCGCGAGCTCAAGGCAGGCGACAAGGTGTACGCCGCCAACCACGGCAAGGACCTTATGCTCGTCAACCTGGGCACCGCCCCGCTCGAGCAGGGCTTTAACATCCTGGGCGCCCACGTGGACTCGCCGCGCCTGGACCTTAAGCAGAACCCCGCTTTCGAGGCCGGCGACATGGCCTATCTCGACACGCACTACTATGGCGGCGTCAAGAGCTACCACTGGGTCGCTTCCCCGCTCGCACTCGTAGGCGTCATCTGCAAAAAGGACGGTACCACCGTCGACATCAATATCGGCGACAAGGCGGACGACCCGGTCTTTACCATCTCCGACCTGCTGATCCACCTCTCGAGCGAGCAGATGGCCAAGCCAGCCAAGGATGCCGTCGATGCCGAGATCCTCGACGTGATCGTGGGCGGCCGCCCCGTCAAGTTCGATGAGGACGACAAGGACGCCCCCAAGGAGCCCGTCAAGCAGATGTTCCTGGACATCCTCAAGGAGCAATACGACGTCGAGGAGGAGGACTTCCTCTCCGCCGAGATCGAGGTCGTGCCCGCCGGCCCGGCCCGCGACATGGGCCTCGACCGCTCCATGATTCTGGGCTATGGCCATGACGACCGTGTCTGCGCCTATCCGTCCATGCTCGCCCAGATAAACGTCGCCAACGTGGAGCGCACGAGCATCACGCTCATCGTCGACAAGGAGGAGATTGGCTCCGTGGGTGCCACCGGCATGACGAGCCGCTTCTTCGAGAACACCGTCGCCGAGATCATGACGCTCGCCGGCAAGGATAGCCCGCTGGCCCTGCGCCGTGCACTCGCCCACAGCCGCATGCTCTCCTCCGACGTGTCCGCCGGCTTCGACCCAGGCTACGCCGGCAAGTTCGAGACCAAGAACGCAGCCTTTATGGGTCGCGGCCTGTGCTTTAACAAGTACACGGGCAGCCGCGGCAAGGGCGGTTCAAACGACGCCGACGCCGAGTACGTGGCCCTCGTCCGCGACATCATGGACGAGGCCGGCGTGGACTTCCAGACCTGCGAGCTCGGCCGCGTCAACGCGGGCGGCGGTGGCACCATCGCCTACATCATGGCCAAGTACGGCATGAACGTCATCGACTCCGGCGTTGCCGTCCTGTCCATGCATGCCCTGTGGGAGGTCGCCAACAAGGCCGACATCTACGAAGCCTACCGCGGCTACAAGGCCTTCATCGAGCGCGCCTAATCCACCCTTCATCAGTAGCGGTGAAATACGGACTAAACTGGCCCATACACGGCCAAAACAGACCGTATTCCACCGCAACTTCTTTTTTGGCAGAGGAGAGTCTATGCTGCAGGTCATCATTTCGCCCGCCAAGCAAATGCGCGCGGCCCAAGATGCTTTTGAAGTCCTGGGCATTACACCCTTTGCGCGCGAGACAGCTCGCCTCCACCGCGCACTGCTAGATATCGAGCGGAATGAAGGCAGCGGCGGCCTGCAGGCGCTATGGAACGTGAGCGACAGGCTGCTTACAACGTGCCTGGATACGCTTCACGAATTTATGCCCGTCCTGAGCGATGCCAGCCTCGCCGATCCCGATATCGCGCGTCGAATCTCCTCTGCCGTCATGTCCTATCACGGCATTCAATACCAAAGCATGGCGCCCGAGGTCATGGATGCCGCACAGCTCGACTGGCTGCAAAACCATCTCTGGATCCTCTCGGGCCTTTACGGATGCGTGCGCCCCTTTCATGCCGTTGAACCGTATCGGCTGGAGATGGGCGCGAAGCTTGCCGTCGACAATGCCCGAGACCTCTACGCGTTTTGGGGCGACAAGCTCGCACGGGCCATCGCTCCGGCAGGCTCCAACGCTACAATCGTCAATCTCGCCAGCGCGGAATACGCCAAAGCCGTTCTGCCCCGCCTCACCACCGATGCCACGGTCGTCACATGCCTCTTTGGCGAAGGCGTCCGCAACGGCAAGCCCATCCAACGGTCGACCGCCAGCAAAAAAGCGCGCGGCTCCATGGTGCGCTGGATGGCAGAAAACAAACTCGTGGATGCAAGCGAACTTACCGCATTCAACATCGGCTATCGTCACATCCCCGAGCTTTCAGACAAAAACACCCTGGTTTTCATGAACGCGCAGGCACAATA
>CABUWR010000285.1 GCA_902495265.1 uncultured Collinsella sp.
ATCCGCTCACGCTCGAGGAGGGTACGCCGCTTTACCGCATGGCGTGCCGTGACGAGTCGCTTGAGCCCGATGAGGATTTCCAAGCCGCATGCATGGACGTTGCGCGCGAGCGGCTGAGTTCGGCGGGCTACCATCCGTATGAGGTGGCGAGCTACGCGCTCGATGGGCATGAATGCGCTCATAATATCGCCTACTGGACTGGTCAGGGCTATTTGGGTTTGGGTCGTTCTGCCGCTGGTATGCTCGATGCCGAGGATTTCGATCGCTTGGCTGGACTGTTTCCCGGCGTGGCCCCCCGTGGTGACTTTCACCGCGTGCGTCTGGTGCAACGTGATGATGGCGCGACGACGTTTGAGGCCGAGTACTTGGCGCATCGCGAGGCGGCAGCCGAGGACCTGATGCTCGCTTGTCGCATGACGCGCGGTGTTGCATCCGACCTTTTGGTTCGCGCGGCTCGTGCCATCCCTGCTGAGGAGCTGACAGCGGTTTGTGACCGCGCTCTTGAGCTTGGGCTTGCCGCTTGGGTGCCCGAGCACGGTGATACTCATGCGGAGCCTATCTCCTCTGTCGATGTCATCGCTGGCCGCTCCTGTGCCCGCCTGGCGCCGACCCACCTGGGCTGGCTCGATGGAAATATGCTGTTCGAGCTGTTTTGGGGTCTAGCCTAGGCCGCTCGGGTAGAATTACCGCAATATATACGCTGCTGTGAGCAGGAGGTTGCCGCGCATGGCGACGATGAACGAAAAAGATTACTACGAGATTTTGGGCGTCTCCAAGGACGCCACCTCGCGTGATATTCAAAAGGCTTTCCAACAAAAGGCCCGCAAGCTCCATCCGGACGTCAATAAAGAGCCGGGTGCTGAGGAAAAGTTTAAAGAGGTTTCCGAGGCCTACGCCGTGCTCTCGGACGAGCAGAAGCGTGCGCGTTACGACGCCATGCGTTCGGGCAATCCCTTTGCCGGTGCACCGACGGCTTCGCCCTATGGCGGTGGCTATGCCGGCAGCGCCGGTTACGGCAATCCCTTTGACGGCGGTTTCCCCTTCGGGGGCGCCTGGGGCCAGCCCCGTCGCGGCCAGGCGGCCTACAACCCCGAGAGTGGCGCCAACGTGGTCGTCGATATCAAGCTCGACGCCAAGGAGGCCAAGAGCGGTGCCCACAAGACCGTTCGCTACACCCGCTTTGACACCTGTGGACATTGTGGCGGATCGGGCTCCGTTTCGTCAGAGCATGCCCACACCTGCCCGAGCTGCGGTGGTCGCGGCCATATCGATGTCGACCTGTCCTTCCTGTTTGGTGCGGGCACGTTCCAGACGGTTTGTCCTGAGTGCGGCGGTTCCGGCAAGGTCGTTGCCGACCCGTGCCCCGATTGCGGTGGCAGCGGCCGTATCCGTGTGACCTCCGAACAGACGATTGAGTTTCCCGCCGGCACGCATGATGGCGACGAGGTGCGCATCCCCAACATGGGCCACGCCGGCACGAACGGCGCTTCGGGCGGTGACCTGGTCGGTCGTGCGCACGTTGAGGCCGAGCGCCTGGAGGGTAAGGCTCGCACCGGCTTCTATCTCATGGGTATCATCGCCCCGTTTTTGGTGCTGTCGGCCATCTCGGGCGTGTTTTCCGCCTTTGCCATGATGTGCTTCATTCCGTTTGCCATGGGCTTGTTCATGGTGCTGTCGGACGGTGTGCTTCATCGCAGTCTGCTGTGGTGGAAGCGCGGCGCGATGCAGTTTGCCAATGGATTTGCCAACGGTTTTATGTTCGCGCTCGTGTCGGTTTGGTTCGCGAGCTGCTCGCAGCGGGCCGTGCTTTCGCCGTACGGAATGCAATAACATCAAACCCTCTGTTTGCGCCCGGCCCAGCTTGGGTATAGGACGCACTGTGACAATAATGAAAGTTGGAAGGATTCGGTCGTGTCGGAAAATAGGGATTACTACGAGGTACTTGGCGTTGACAAGGATGCCGACGCGCGGACGATTAAGCGCGCGTTTCTAAAGAAAGCCCGTACGGTACACCCGGATGTTTCGGACGACCCCGAGGCCGAGGCTAAGTTCAAAGAGCTCAACGAGGCCTATTCCGTTCTTTCCGACGAACAGAAGCGTGCTAACTATGACCGTTACGGCACCGCGGACG
>CABUWR010000286.1 GCA_902495265.1 uncultured Collinsella sp.
AGTCCGTCACAACGGGCTTTAGCTTTGGGTCGTTAGCTCAGTTGGTGGAGCAGGGGACTCTTAATCCCAAGGTCCAGGGTTCGACCCCCTGACGGCCCACCAAAGCATGTTAAAGCGACTGGCTTCGGCTGGTCGCTTTTTTGTTGACCTCGCATGGGGTCGAACCCGAAAGGGCGCGGAGCTGAGGAAATGCGTAAGCATTTACCAGCGCAGCGCGCAAGGCGCTATAGCGCCGCAGCGGCCGCCTGCGAAGCAGGCTGACCCCCTGACGGCCCACCAAAGCATGTTAAGACGGTCAACTTCGGTTGGCCGTCTTTTTTGTTGACTGCGCATGGGGTCGAACCCGAAAGGGCGCGGAGCTGAGCTATCTGCACTGTGATTCCCTTAGGGAAAACACGGCTAAAGCCCCGTAAGCGTGTTCTCCTTAGGGGAATCCTGCTTTCGGGGCTCAATGTATGTTGAGAAATTGTGATCAAACTCAAAGTGAAAATCGAATTAGTCCGCTCGATAGTGCGAACCCATACTTTTGGTCCGTCTGCGCATGGCTTTGACCATTTCCGTTGCCAGCTGAATCTGCGACTGTAGGCGGGCGAGGGCGGCGATTTCGTTGTCGTTGGCGTGCGACTTATTTAGAGCCTTGGCCTCGTCCTGCAGACTTTCAAGATCTTGTTGCGCCTTGGAGAGGCCTGCTTCGGTCCTGTTGATCATGCAGTAGGTGCTCATTGTGTGTTTGAGGCTGCGGGTCAGGCGCTCGGCGTCTGGTGCGGCAATGCCATGCTGGGGGAGGGCGATATCCGCCTTCGGGGTCTCCTCAGGTGTATTCTGTGCTGCCTGGGCTGCTGATGCGCCTGCGATGCGCCCGAATACGATGCCGTTGGCGCTTGACAGACCGCCAATGCGGTCGGCGCCGTGCATGCCGCCTGTTACCTCGCCGCAAGCGTAGAGGCCATCGACGCCCGTGAAGGCTGTCTCGTCGATCTTGATGCCGCCGTTGGCAGCGTGGGCATACATCGCCACGCGCATCTCGTCGCTCGGCGCGATGCCGTGCTCCTCTTGTAGCCAAGTGGCAAAGGTCTGCACAAACTCGGGGACGTTCTCGCGGGGGAAGTCGTAGTGGAGCGCGAGGCCTTCGGCACCCGCTTGATCGATGGCAAGATCGATGGCGCGGGAGGCCAAGCGTGACGTGAAGGGACCATATCCGGAGCGCTGATCGAGCAGGTCGTCCAGCTTGCCGTCGGCAATATCGACCGGTTGGTCAAATGTGACGTAGCGCCAGGTCTTCTCGTTAAAGACAAGGTTGCGCTTAGGCTCAATGAAGCCGGGCATCATCTGCATGAACTCTATATTAGTAAGGGACGCTCCGTGCACCAGTGCGATGGCCTGCGAGGAGCTGAGCACATCGGCGGAAGTGAGGCTTCGCTCGAACAGGCCACCCGTGCCGCCGGCTGCGATGATGGTGGCCTTAGCTGCCATAGGCACGAGATGCTCGTTTGTGCGGTCGTAGAGCGTGGCACCGACAATCTTTCCGGGCGTCTCCTCAATAAGGTCGATAAGCTCGTGGCGGGGGAGCAAGCGAATGCCAAGTGACTCGACCTGGGCCGACAGAGCGTTTTCAAGCGGCTTGCGGGTGAGGCCGCGCCACATACGCGTCTTATGGTCAAAGCAGGGGATAAACTGCTTCTGCTGGGCGCTTTCGGCACTTTGCGGACGCTGGAGCTCAACACCTAGATCCTGCTCGAGCCATTGGATGGCCTGAGGAATACCGTGGACAAACGTCTGGACGAGTTCAGGGTCGGCAACGCCGCCGCCGACGGTCTGGATGGTGTCGATGAGGTCCTGCTCGTCGTCTTCGTCGACGGGACCAATCAGGCCGAGGCCCCAGGTGCCCGGGAAGAAGCTCGATCCACTCATAGTCTTGCCGGCGCTTGCCACAGTGACGGTTGCACCCGTGCGTGCTGCTTCGATGGCGGCGCAAAGGCCCGCAATGCCAGATCCAATTACCAGTACATCAGTCGATTCCATCGGATTCCTTTCTCGTCCGGCGCATTGTCGCACGGGTGATCGGCAATGGGGCCGCAAAGACCCGTCAAATCGGTAAAGGGCAAATATGGCAGGTGGGCGTCATG
>CABUWR010000287.1 GCA_902495265.1 uncultured Collinsella sp.
AAGGAAGAGCTCGACGGCTTTTGCGAGCGCCTGGGCGCCTTTAGACATCTGAGCGACGAGTACGTCAAAGAGTTCCCTATGACCACAGTGTCGTCGAGCATCATGAACGTGCTCCAGCGCGCCGTGCTGCTGCTCTACGCCTTCGATGCCGAACCAGACGTGATCACGCCCGAGCACGAAATCGACGTCGCCATTTCCATGCTCGCACGTCTCCCGCGCATCGCCGCCTTCGCCCACATGGCCTCGATCGCCAAGCTTCGCGGCTCCGAGGTTCACGTGCCGCACCCCACGCCCGGTCTCTCCACCGCCGAGACCATTCTACAGGTCCTGCGCGGCGGCATGGCGTTCACCCGCGATGAGGCGATGCTGCTCGACGTGATGCTCATGCTGCATGCCGAGCACGGCGGCGGCAACAACTCCACCTTCGCTTGCCGCGTGCTGTCGTCTTCGGCTACCGACCCGTATTCCGCCTACGCGGCGGCTATCGGCTCGCTCAAGGGCCCGCGCCACGGCGGTGCCAATGCCAAGGTCGTGTCTATGCACGAGGACATCCGCGCGCATGTTTCCAACTGGGAGGACGAGGACGAGGTCGCGGCCTACCTGGGCAAGATCCTCGACAAGCAGGCCTTCGACGGCACCGGCCTCATCTACGGCATGGGTCACGCCGTCTACACGCTGAGCGACCCGCGTGCCGAGGTGTGCCGTCGTTACGCGCGCACGCTTGCCGCCAAGAAGGACCTGGGCGAGGAGTTCGCGCTCATCGAGCTCATCGAGCGCCTGGCCCCGCAAGTGATGCGCGATCACGGCATGACCAAGCCTATCTGCGCCAACATCGACCTGTACACGGGCTTTATCTACAAGATGCTCGGCGTGCCCGAGACGCTCTTTACGCCGCTGTTCGCCGTCGCCCGCATGGCCGGCTGGTCGGCGCACCGCATGGAAGAGCTCTTCTGCGCGCACCGCATCATCCGTCCCGCGTATCGCCCGGTTATCGAGCCGCTGGAGTATAAGCCGCTCGCCGATCGCTAGGACGCGGACCGTTATAGAACCCGAGCGTGGCCAGGGCATCACCGCCCTCGGCCACGCTTTTTATGCCAGTAGAAAGGGCTACATCAAATGATTGTGTTTTCCGATATGGATGGAACACTGCTGACGACCGATAAGCAGATGAGCGATGCCACCTGGGCGATGCTCGACGAGCTTGCGCGCCGCGGTATTGAGTTTGTGCCCTGCACGGGGCGCCCGCTGTCGGGCATCTTTGAGCCCATCCTCGCCCACCCCCGCCGTACACTACGCGGTCTGCGCCAACGGTGCCAGCGTCTGGCAGCTCGACGACGGTACGCCCACCGATGCCTCACGTGCCACGCGCATTTTGAGCCGACCGCTCGATTGCGGCATTGCCCATCGCATCCGCCGCATCGCCGCCGGCCATGACGTCACCTTCGATATCTTCGCCGACGGCCAATGCTTCCTCCCCCGCTCGCTCTACACGCGCCTGGACGAATTCTGCGGCGGCGACCCCCACATCGCGGCTTCGCTCAAGCGCACACGAACACCGATCGACATGGATATCGACAGCAAGATCGACGAGGTCGAGACGCTCGAACGCATCGCCATGTACTGGCACGACCCGGCCGATCGCGATGCCATCGCAGCGGAGCTCGACACGCTCGGAGGCATTGAGGTCACGCGTTCGTACGCCATGAATATCGAGGTCATGGGCGAGGGCGCCACCAAGGGAACGGCCCTCACATGGCTGTGCGAGCATCTGGGCGAGCGTCTCGCCGACGCCTGGGCGTTCGGCGACAACATCAACGACATCCCCATGCTGCAGGCAGCGGGCCATGGCGTGGCCATGATCAACGCCGAGCCCGAGGACCGCGACGCCGCCGACGCCATTACCGAATACGACAACGACCACGACGGCGTCGCCCGCACCATCATGGCCGCCCTCGCCTAGTCATTGGGGACGTTCTTAAACGACTAGTCATTGGGGACGTTCTTGAATGACTAGTCGTTGGGGACACTCTTCGCGAAAAAGCTGCAAGGACTGTCCCCGGCTGCCGGCAGAAAAGGAACGTCCCCAACTGCCGGATTAGGTGAGGCTCTCCAGAACA
>CABUWR010000288.1 GCA_902495265.1 uncultured Collinsella sp.
CGACGGCTGTCGGTCGACTTGACGATGTACAGGCCCACCTCGTCGGACACGGCCACGACCTCAAGCTGCGGCTCGGCCTCCACGTCCTCGCGACGCACATCGGTGTTGCGCGAATGCACGGCATAGAAACGGTCGTCAAAGCCGCGAACCAGCGGGCTTTGCGGCTTCACCAGATAATGCTCGAACACGCCGCTCGCCTTTGCCGGCAGGTCGTACTTCTGGATACCGTAATGATGGTAGAGCCCCGCCTGTGCGCCCCAACAAATGTGCAGCGTAGAGTGTACGTGCGTAGTGGACCAATCCATGATCTGGCAGAGCTCGGGCCAGTAGTCGACCTCCTCGAACGGCATCTGCTCCACGGGCGCGCCCGTGATGATCAGACCGTCGTAGTGGATGTCGCGGATGTCGTCGAACGTGCGGTAGAACGTCTCCAGGTGGCCGGCGCTCACGTGCGTGGCCTCGTGCGTCTTGGTGCGCAGCAGGTCCACCTCCACCTGCAGCGGCGTATTGGAGAGCTTGCGCATGATTTGCGTCTCGGTGGCGATCTTGGTGGGCATGAGGTTGAGGATGAGCACGCGCAGCGGACGGATGTCCTGGTGCAGCGCGCGGTACTCGGTCATGACAAAGATGTTCTCGCTCTCGAGCTGCGCGGCGGCAGGGAGGGCGTCGGGGATGCGAATGGGCATGGATGCTCCTTACGAGTCAGTTGCAGCTATGGTACAACGACCGGCCCCATCCGCGCGAGTGTATCGCCCCGAGACACCGCCAGTGGTCCAAAACAGCCAAAAGTAGAGATTAAGGCATGTCCCAAAAATCTACCGCGCTTTAGCCTAGCAAAGTGACGGCAGGAGGCTACAATGGTTCGATGCGAAAAACTCGGCCGGAAGGATACTCATATGTACCAGACGCGTAAGATCGGTGTGGTCGGCCAGGGCCACGTAGGAGCGCATGTCGCCAACAGCCTACTTATGCAGGGCATTGCCGATGAGCTGTACCTGTGCGATATCAACGAGGCCAAGGTGACGTCCGAGGTCCAGGACCTGCGCGACTCCCTTTCGTTTGTCCCGTACAACACCAAGATCGTCAACTGCTACGACCACTACGAGGAGCTGGCCTGCTGCGACGTCATCGTCAACGCCGCCGGCAAGGTCGCGCTGGCCGCCGGCAACCGCGACGGCGAGCTGTTCTTTACCACCGACGCCGCCCGCTCCTTTGCCAAGCGCATCGTCGACGCCGACTTCGACGGCATCTTCGTGAGCATCTCCAACCCCTGCGACGTCGTGTGCACCGAGCTGTGGCACCTGACCGGTTACGATCCCAAGAAGATCATCGGCTCGGGCTGCGGTCTGGATTCCGCCCGCCTGCGCACCGAGATCTCCAAGAAGGTCGGCGTGAGCCCCAAGTCCATCGACGCCTACATGATTGGCGAGCACGGCTTTAGCCAGCTGGCCGCCTTTAAGGCCGCAACCATCGCCGGCAAGAGTCTCAACGAGCTTCAGGCCGAAAACCCCGACAAGTACGCCTTCGACCACATGGAGGTCGAGGAGCTTGCACGCAAGGGCGGCTATGTGACCTACCAGGGCAAGCAGTGTACCGAGTACGCCGTCGCCAACTCCGCTGCGCGCGTCTGCGCTGCTGTTCTGCACAACGAGCACGCCGTGCTTTCGGCCTCTACGCTTATGACCGGCCAGTATGGCGAGGAGGGTATCTTTACCTCCCTGCCGTGCGTGATCGGTGCCGAGGGCGTCGAGGAGGTCTACACGCTCGACCTGTCCGAGCACGAGCTCGAGGGCTTCCACAAGAGCTGCCAGCACATTCGCGACAACATCGCCCAGCTCGACTGGTGGGACGCCGAGGCCTACGACGCAAAATAGGCCGCCGGCTGCCGCAACCTTGCGAATCTAAGCGCGATACTAAGCGGGCCGCGCCGGAAATCCCCGGCGCGGCCCGCTTTTTTGACTCACGCAGTGCCCTTGCGAATCGAAGGTGAATACTTTTCCCGGTACCTAGTACTGCTCGATGCCCATGTAGCGACGGACCTCGGGGCTGTGGTCAAACACCTTGCCGCGGGCGGCGCGCAGCTCGCAGCTCATCGCATAGAAGAAGATCGGCTCC
>CABUWR010000289.1 GCA_902495265.1 uncultured Collinsella sp.
AAGGTTTTCGTAGATTCCGCACGAGCCGAAGAGCACTTAATGTGCTCTTCGTGCGAGCCAGGACTTGACCGAGCGAAAATCTCAACCCGGCCCCTCGGACCGGAGCGTATGCAGGGTTTGTGTACGAATCCTCGCGCCCGTTGACCGACGCCGGGGTCCCCGCCATAATACTTTCGGTTCACGCACGAATCCGCTGCCAGAGACAGCCGGCGCTAACGGGCTTTGCCCGCGAGCTTAATGGGATATCCCGCCAGCCGAGGTGGTCGAGTAGATATGTCTTCTCGCCCCCGTCGCTCATGCAGCGCGGGGGCTTTCTTTTTGGACATGCCCCCGTCACGTCCTTGTGGCGGACCGTGCCCGGAAAGAATTCGAGGAGGTGTAATTCATGCCCCAGCAGTACAAAATCGACAAGGTTGCAGAGATCGAGTCCCGTATCGCCGAGAACGCCGGTCTGTTCGTCGTCAACTACAATGGTCTGACGGTTAAGCAGGCTCAGGAGCTGCGTCATCAGCTTCGCGAGTGCGGCGCCGAGATGAAGGTCTACAAGAACAACCTGGTCAAGATCGCTCTCAAGAACCAGGAGCAGCCCGAGCTCGACGAGATCCTCGCCGGCCCCGTCGCTTATGTGTTCTACGAGTCCGAGCCGGTCGAGGCCGCTAAGGCCCTTAAGGACTTCTCCGCTCAGTCCAAGGGCGTCCTTGAGATCAAGGGCGGTATCTCCGACGGCAAGGCCGTTTCCGCTGATGATGTTAAGGCTATCGCCGAGCTGCCCACCAAGGATCAGCTTCTCGGCCAGATCGCCGGTCTCATCTCCGGTTTCGCTCGCGACATCGCTGTCTGCGTCAACGGCGTTTCCTCTGGTCTCGCTCGTTCGATCCAGCAGGTCTCCGAGCAGAAGGCAGCCTAGTCGCTGTTTTCACCCGCGGCGGCAACGCCGCACCCCTGGCGCATTCGCGTCGTGTTTTAACTGATCTCCGTGCATCCGCACGGAAACCGAAAGGACTTAGAAATGGCTAAGCTTACCACCGATGAGATCATCGATGCTCTTAAGGAAATGACCCTTCTCGAGGCTTCCGAGCTCGTCAAGGCTATCGAGGACACCTTCGGCGTTTCCGCCGCTGCTCCTGCCGCTGTTGTCGCCGCTCCCGCTGCTGGCGCTGCTGAGGCCGAGGAGAAGACCGAGTTTGACGTCGTGCTCGAGGGCTTCGGCGACAACAAGATCCAGGTCATCAAGGCCGTCCGTGAGCTCACCAACCTTGGCCTGAAGGAGGCCAAGGAGGTCGTCGAGGGCGCTCCCAAGGCTGTTCTCGAGGGTGCCAAGAAGGAGGACGCCGAGGCTGCCAAGGAGAAGCTCGAGGCTGCTGGCGCTGCTGTCACCCTCAAGTAATCAGGCTCTCTCGCCAGATTTCTTTGCAGACGGGGCTCGCAATGCGAGCCCCGTCTTTTTTGTTTTGGCCCCTCTATTTTGCTGGTTCGGTATGCAAATTGCTGTCGTTTGCGGTGCTTTGGGGCCGCTACCGTTGGGCGATAAAATTGCACCATTCGCGCAATAATTTGCGTTGACCTGCTGAAGAATTGCGTTTGCCTTACGGCGACGTATGTCTCCGGCGGTAAGATACTTCGGTATCGCAATTTGGTCTGCGGCCGCCGTGCCGCACGCACAGGGCGCATTCTGCGCCTGCGAAAGGATCCTTGAATAACATGAAGGCAATCATCCCCGCCGCCGGTCTTGGCACGCGTTTTCTGCCTGGCACCAAGTGCACGCCCAAAGAGATGCTGCCGGTGCTCGACAAGCCGGTCATCCAGTATGTCGTTGAGGAGGCACTCGACCCCGAGGAGGTCGACGACGCCATCATCGTTACCTCTCCCGGTAAGCCCGAGCTGCTGAGCTACTTCCAGCCCGATCGCTCGCTCGAGAATCTGCTGCGTGAGCGCGGTAAGGATGCTTACGCCGATGCAGTTGCCCACGCGGGCGGCATGCCGGTCGACTTCCGTTATCAGTACGAGCCCAAGGGCCTCGGTCATGCCATTCGCTCTGCTGCCGACGCCGTGGCAGGGGAGAACTTCCTGGTTCTTCTGGGCGACTACGTTGTGCCCAACCGTGACATCTGCG
>CABUWR010000290.1 GCA_902495265.1 uncultured Collinsella sp.
GAGTTCCGCACGAGCCGAAGGCCACTTAATGTGGCCTTCGTGCGAGCAGGACTGCCCGAGCAGGAAACCTTATGCCCCGCCCCTCCGGCGCCACACGGGGGCCACTGCTAAGTTATCCCTCGGCATTCAGAAAATCTAAGTGCCAAAAAATAAGATTTTTTGACTCTGTGTTGTATAACCCGCCATTCGTGGGTACCATTCAACGCGTACGCAAACAAAAAGGGTTAACCCGCGCGGCATGACCGCGCGGCCCACAAAGGAGGAAACAAGCATGTCGTCTTTGAAGCCGCTTGCAGATCGCGTCCTGGTCAAGCCCGACGAGGCCGAGCAGAAGACCGCTTCTGGTCTGTACATCGCCAGCAACGCTCAGGAGAAGCCGCAGCGCGGCACCATCGTTGCCGTTGGCGCCGGTAAGGTCAACGACAAGGGCGAGCGCATCCCCATGGACGTTCAGGTCGGCGACGTTGTCATCTACGGTAAGTTTGGTGGCAACGAGGTCAAGGTCGACGGCGAGAAGTATCTGCTGATGCGCGCCGACGACATCTACGCCGTCGTCGAGGCCTAGTCTCGTCAGAATCTCTGATTCGTCTTTGAACGCGTCCGCCGCATAGGACTCGGAAGCGGCGACGCGAGTCACATTTCTTTTGGAGGATTACCTACCATGGCAAAGAACATTACGTTCAACACCGATGCCCGCGCCAAGCTCGCCAAGGGCGTCAACACTCTGGCCGACGCCGTTACCGTCACCATGGGCCCCAAGGGCCGTTACGTCGCTCTGCAGCGCACGTTCGGTGCCCCGACCATCACCAACGACGGCGTTTCCGTCGCTAAGGAGATCGAGCTCGAGGACAACATCGAGAACATGGGCGCTCAGCTGGTGAAGGAGGTCGCCACCAAGACCAACGACACCGTGGGTGACGGCACCACCACCGCAACCCTGCTCGCTCAGGCTATCGTCAACGACGGTCTGCGCAACGTCGCCGCTGGCGCCAACCCGCTGGCCATCCGTCGCGGCATCGACAAGGCCGTCAACGCCGCCGTCGCCGAGATGAAGAAGCAGGCCAAGCCGGTCGAGACCAAGGAGCAGATCGCTTCCGTCGGCACCATCTCCGCTGGTGACCCCGAGGTCGGCGAGAAGATCGCCGAGGCCATGGAGGTCGTGGGCAAGGACGGCGTCATCACCGTCGAGGATTCCCAGACGTTCGACATTACCATCGACACTGTCGAGGGCATGCAGTTCGACAAGGGCTATGTCTCCGCTTACTTCGTCACGGACAACGACCGCATGGAGGCCGTGATGAAGGATCCGTATATCCTCATCACCGACCAGAAGATCTCCAGCGTCCAGGACATCATGCCTGTTCTCGAGGCTGTCCAGCGCGCTGGCCGTGGCCTGCTCATCATCGCTGAGGACATCGACGGCGAGGCTCTGCCGACCCTGGTCCTCAACAAGATCCGCGGCGCCCTCAACGTCTGCGCCGTCAAGGCTCCGGGTTACGGCGATCGCCGCAAGCGCATCCTCGAGGACATCGCCGTCCTCACCGGTGGCCAGGCCGCTCTGGACGAGCTGGGCGTGAAGGTCGCTGACATCACCGCCGATATGCTCGGTACCGCTAAGTCCGTCACCATCTCCAAGGACAACACCGTCGTCGTCGGCGGCGCTGGCTCCAAGGAGGCCATCGACGCCCGCATCGCTCAGATCAAGGGCGAGATGGAGAACACCACCTCTGACTTCGACCGCGAGAAGCTCCAGGAGCGCCTGGCCAAGCTCTCCGGTGGCGTTGCCGTCATCAAGGTCGGCGCTGCTACCGAGTCCGAGCTCAAGGAGATCAAGCACCGCGTCGAGGACGCCCTGCAGGCTACCCGCGCTGCTGTCGAGGAGGGCATTGTCGCTGGCGGCGGCGTCGCCTTCATGGACGCTGCTCCTGCGCTCGACGCTGTTGAGATCGACGACCCCGAGGAGAAGATTGGCGTCGATATCGTCAAGAAGGCTCTGACCGCTCCGGTCGCTACCATCGCCAAGAACGCTGGCTTTGAGGGCGCTGTCGTGGTCGACAAGGTTGCCGAGCTGCCTGCTGGCCAGGGTCTCAACTCTGCCAACGGCGAGTGGGGC
>CABUWR010000291.1 GCA_902495265.1 uncultured Collinsella sp.
CGCTGGCGCTCGGCAGAGACCTCACCGATGCAGAACATGCGGCTCGAGTCGCTAAAGTAGCCGTCAAGAATCGTGGAGCAGTCCACGTTGATGATATCGCCCTCGTGCAGCACGTCCGTATCGCAGGGGATACCGTGACAGACCACGTCGTTGATCGAGGTGCACACGCTCTTGGGGTAGCCCTCGTAGTTGAGGTCGGCCGGCGTGCCACCGTGCTCGACGGTGTAGTCGTAGATCATCTGGTCGATCTGGTTGGTGGTCATGCCCGCGGCGATGTGCTCGCCTACGTAGTCGAGCACGCCCACGTTGATGGCGGCGGAGCGCTTGATGCCCTCGATGTCGGCGGGCGTCTTGTAGAGCGTGCGGGGCAGAACCTCCCAGCCCTCCTCCCACAGGCGCTCGAGGCGCTCGTCGAAGGCGCTGTGACATTTCTTATATTTTTTGCCGCTGCCGCACCAGCAAGCGTCGTTGCGGCCAGGCACGGGTCCTTTGTCATACATGGCTAACTTCCTTTCATCCGCAGCTAGTATAGCCCACCCACGCGTCCATAAAAGTTGCGGTGATATAGTTCCGATTTAAGCGGTTTAACAGCATAAATAGGAACTATATCACCGCAACTGATGGAGCGGGATGGCGGACACTGGCTGCTGCGTGGTTTTGCTAGTAGCTCACCTGGCAGGGAATGCCGAGGGCTTGGACGCGCGCGGCAATGGCGTCGAGCACCTCAGGCGCCGCTTTGGCAAGGCCGGCGATCGGTGTCTCGCGCGCCACCGTGTAGATGGTTGCTTCTTGTGGGCGAATGCGCTCAAGCGCCGCGAGCCAGGGGCCGACGTACTCCTCGCCGGTGTTGTCGATGAGCTTGCCCTGATACTCGCCGGTCAAAAAGATCGTCTGGATAATAACGTGACCTTCAAAGCTTGCGAACGTCTCAATCTGGTGCTCGACGTCGTAGGGGCCAACGGGCTGGTCGAGCAGCTGGATAAATGCCGGGTCAACCGTATCGAGCTTGAGGATGTTGTCGTCGACCATCATGAGCGCGTCGTGCACCTCGGGACGGTCGGCGCGCGTGCCGTTGGAAAGCACGGCGATCTTGGAGTTTGGGGCAAGCTCGTCGCGCAGCGCGACGGCGCCGGCGATGGCCTGCGGAAACTCCGGCGCGGCGGTGGGCTCGCCGTTGCCTGCGAAGGTGATCACATCGGGGAGCTCGCCCTCGGCTGCCATCTCTCGCAGCTTTGCCTCGAGCGCGTCGAGTACCACGGCAGCTGTGTTGTACGGCTCATGGCAGGGACGCTCGGCGTTGAGGCCGTTTTCGCAGTAAATGCAGTCGAACGTGCAGATTTTGCCGCTGGCCGGCATCATGTTGACGCCGAGCGAGAGACCAAGGCGACGGCTGCGAACGGGCCCAAAGATGGGGCTGGCATTCAAAAACGTAGACATAGGCATATGCTCCTCAAGACAATTGTGCCTAAGCATAGCATCGGCTCCAAAGCAAGGTGCGGGCTCTTGCTTTACAAGTTTCGTTTTTTCACGTCGCCCATGATGCTGTGCCATGAAAAGCCTCGGGTCGGGTACAGTTAATCTGTTAACAAGGCATAAGGCAATGCGGGTCCATCCAACCGTACTGACGTGCAACTGGATGGGCATTGATGATGGGGGCACAACATGGATTTTACGGTCGAGAATGCGGGCACCACGATTGCCTGTCGCGAATATGCCGGCCCGGATGTGTCGCCTGATGCTCCTGCTTTGGTGTGCGTACACGGCGCTTGTGTCGACGGCACATTTTTCGACGGTATCGCTTGTGAGCTCAGCCGCAACTACCGCGTAATTGCCTACGACCGCCGCGGCTGCGGTGGCAGCAGCGATGCGGCAGACGGCAGCTATGATCTTGCCGCTCAGGCCGCCGACCTGCAAGCCGTGATCGAACACGTTGGCGCTCCGGCAAATGTGCTTGCGCATAGTGCCGGTACGTTGGTTGCGCTGGAGCTTCTTCGCACCGAACCCCATCTCGTCGCCCGTGCGATTCTGCATGAGCCGGCTGTGTCGGCCAAAGGTGTCGGTATGGGCGCAGCTCCGGTTTTGCTCGATATGATTGCGGCGGGAA
>CABUWR010000292.1 GCA_902495265.1 uncultured Collinsella sp.
CCTCGAGAACCGCCGCGTAACCACCTATACCGGCAACTACAGCAGCTACCTCAAGCAGCGCGAGGACAACCTGGAGCAGATGCGCGCCAAGCGTGCTGCCCAGGAGCGCGATATCGCCCACATGCAGGTCTTCGTCGACAAGTTCCGCTACAAGCCCACCAAGGCCGCACAGGCGCAGGAGCGCATCCGCAAGATCGAGCAGATCAAAAAGGAGCTCGTCATCCTGCCCGAGGGCCACAAGCACATCGACTTTAAGTTCCCCGATCCGCCGCGCTCCGGTGATATGGTCGTGGGCCTGGAGGGCGTATCCAAATCCTACGACGACAAGCACATCTACAGCGGCATCGACCTCAAGCTCTACCGCGGCGAGCACGTGGCGCTCGTCGGTCCTAACGGCGCCGGCAAGTCCACCCTCATGAAGATCATCGCCGGCCTGGAGCCGCCCACCACCGGCACCCGCGATCTGGGCACCAACGTGGGTGTGGCCTACTATGCCCAGCACGCGCTCGAGGGCATGACCGAGTCCAACACCGTCCTGCAAGAGATCGACACCGTCACGCCCAAGTGGACCGTGCCGCAGCAGCGCAGCCTGCTGGGTGCCTTCCTGTTTAGCGACAACGATTCCATCGAAAAGCAGGTCCGCGTCCTCTCCGGCGGCGAAAAAGCGCGTCTGGCCCTGGCCAAGATGCTCGTGGCGCCTGAGGCGCTCCTGTGCCTGGACGAGCCCACTAACCACCTGGACATCGACTCGGTGGACATGCTCGAGAACGCCTTGCAAAACTTCCCCGGCACCATCGTGCTGATCAGCCACGACGAGCACCTGGTACGTGCCGTGGCCAATCGCGTAATCGACATCCGCGATGGTAACGTCACGGTCTACGACGGCGACTACGACTACTACCTCTACAAGCGCGAGGACCTCGCAGCCCGCGCCGCCGCCGAGGCGTCCACGGAGAGCGCTCCCGCCGCGGCCAAGCCCACCAAAGCCAGCGCCGCCCACGTCGACACCCCCGCCGCGGCGCCTAAGCCTGCGGAGGGCAAAAAGACCAAGGAGCAAAAGCGCGCCGAGGCCCAGGCCCGCGCCGCGCTCAACAAAAAGCTCAAGGGCGTGCGCAACCAGCTTAAGAAGATCGAGGCGGAGCTCGACAAGAAGCGTGCCCGCTATGACGAGCTTATGGAATTGATGGCAAGCGAAGAGCTTTATGCCGATCAGGACAAGTTCAACGCCGCGCTGGGGGAATATAACGGCCTTAAGCAAGAGCTGCCCAAGCTCGAGGACGAATGGCTGGAGCTTTCCACCCAGATCGAAGAGGAGACCGCGCGTGAACTCTCGTAAGGCCGCTGCCGTGGCGATGAGCATCATCGCCATCGCGTGCCGCATCTGCGGCATCTTTATGAGCGCGATGACCGTGCTGCTGTGCTTTAGCGGCCTCACCGCCAAGCTGCAGATCGTGGGCTTTGTCGTTGAGCTTTCGCGCGCACTGCCGAGTGCCATCGCCGGCTACGGCGTCATCACGTCGCCTTTTGGCGGCGTGTTCCGCCTGGATTACGCCATCGTGGCCGTGATTCTATTTGTGGCCGACTACCTGCTCACGCGCGCCTCGCGCCGCGTCCGCTAGGGGAGTGCAATGTCCAACAGCTACCTGATGAACCTACTCGCCAGCGCCGTCGCCGTCATCGTGGGCATCGTCATCCACGAGAGCGCGCACGCCGCCGCAGCCTGGGCGCTCGGCGATAAGACGGCGCGTTCACGCGGCCGCGTTTCGCTCAACCCGCTCAACCACATCGACCCGTTTGGCACCGTCCTCCTGCCGCTGCTGATGCTCGCCGCCGGCGGCCCGGTGTTCGCCTTTGCCAAGCCCGTGCCCGTCTACCTCAACAACCTCAAGCATCCCAAGCGCGACGAGGTCCTGGTGAGCGCTGCCGGCCCCGCATCGAACATCGCGCTGGCATGCCTTGCGGCCGCCCTCATGCACGTGACATACGGCAATCTCTACACCAGCATGTCCTTTGCCGTGGCGTCCCAGATCATGAACTTCGGCGCCACCTTTATCGTAGTCAACCTGTCGCTCGCGTTCTTTAACCTC
>CABUWR010000293.1 GCA_902495265.1 uncultured Collinsella sp.
CCCATAAAGAACACCAGAACCAGTAGCCCTATCATGCCCATGAGAAAGATCCTGAGCACGTCTTCCCCAAACCAACTGTCCGGCAAGACGCGCACGATGGCAACCATGGCCAGCACGCCAACTCCAGCAAACGCGGCCTGTCGAAACAGGAAAAACGTCGCCGTACCATTCTCGTGCATCGCCTCGACCGAAGATGCCGAGTACACCATCAGCAAGCCAAAGCAAACCAAGCTAAACAGGCAAGCCATAAATATCAAACGGGGGCGCATGATGCGGGCGGGGACGCCGGCAATATAGCGCTCACTGAACGTCTGCCCGCCGCGTCCGGAACGCGGCGTGCTACGCAGCGAGGAAGCACGGTCCGAGTCGGGCCTCCTCATATCACTTCGGGGGCTCTCCTCTCTCACCGGCAACCCCTATTCCGTTTGCGATTTCGCTGCTGCGGCAAGCTGGGCCACGTAGTCCTTAAACACGCGACCGCGCTCCTCGTAGCCCGAGAACTCGTCGAACGAAGAGCAGGCGGGCGAAAGCAGGATCACGTCGCCGCGGCTCGAGAGCGAGCGGGCAACGTCAACGGCATCGCGCAGGTCATCGGCCTGGGCGATATCCACGTCACCATCGACATCGGCCTCGTCCATAGCGGCAGTAAAGCGCTCGCGCGCATCGCCAAAGCAAACGACCGAGCGCACGTTGTCCATAACGACGCGGGCAAAGTCCGCAAGCGGCGTACCCTTATCGTGACCGCCGAGCAGCAAGATCACGTCGTCATCGGGAAACGCCGTCAGGGCCTTTTCGACCGCATCGGTGTTCGTTGCCTTGGAATCGTTGACGTAGCGCACGCCATCGATCTCGCCGCAGGGTTCAACGCGGTGCTCCAGCGGCTGGAACGATGCCAAACCGCGGCAAATGCCCTCGGGATCGGCACCGACGGCCAGAGCAGCCGTGGCGGCGCATAAGGCATTGATGACATTGTGATGGCCCGAGATCTTGAGCTCAGACGTGGCGACAAGCTGAGTCTCGACGCCCTTCAGGCGCACGACCATCTTGCCGTCGCGCACAAAGGCGGCGTCTGCACCCTCGGGCTCGTCAAAAGCGACCTTGCAGATGCGGCGACCCGGTGTGTAGATGTACTCATCGAACTCATGGATGCCGGCATCCTCGACGTCGATAACCACGAGGTCGTCATCGACCATATTCTCGAACAACTTGATCTTGGCAAGCGCATAGTTCTTGTGGCTCTTGTGCCAGCCCAGGTGGTCGGGCGTGATGTTGAGCAGTACCGCCACGCGAGGATGAAGCTCGGCGGTCGTAGCAATCTGATAACTCGAAAGCTCGGCCACAAACCACTCATTGTGTGCGCGGCCGTCGATCTCGTTCACCGGTGGCTCGCCGATATTGCCGACGGCCACGCTGGCTTCACCGGCGGCCTTGAGCAGATAATCGGTCAGCGACGTGGTAGTTGTCTTGCCATTGGTGCCCGTGATGGCGATCCAATTTTGGGGAGACAGACGATAGGCAAACTCGGGCTCGCCCATAATCTGAGCGGTATGCTCACGCCCAGCCTTAAAGAAGGCCGAGAACTCCGAGATACCCGGGCATGTCACGCACACGTCATAGGCACCCTCGACCTGCTCGGTGCCGTAGACAAACGACGCGCCCTGCGCCTCGAGCGCACGCGTGGCGTCATTGGGCTCGGAGGTACCGCCGCCATACACGGTCGTGGCGCTCACGCGCTCGGGGTGAGCCAACGCCCAACGGGCGACATCGAGACCGGATTTACCCTGCCCCAAAACAAGCAGGCTAAAGACATCAGCAAGAGGCATGAAAGACCACTATCCCAACTGGAAGAACAGGGCGAGGCCAACGGCGCCAAAGGCCGCGGCGATAATCCAAAAACGGATAACGACCTTGGTCTCGGCCCAGCCCTTCTTTTCGAAATGATGATGGATGGGCGCCATAAGGAAGACGCGCTTGTGCGTAAAGTGGAAATAGACAACCTGGATCATGACCGACAGGGTCTCGACGATAAACAGACCGCCGATGATGAGGGATACGACTTCGGTGTTGGTCATGATGGAGGTGCAGGC
>CABUWR010000294.1 GCA_902495265.1 uncultured Collinsella sp.
AGGCATCAGCTCACCCGCTCCGAGCATCTCTTGGCTGCCGACACGCGCCGCAACGTCCGCAACCTACTCGCGAGCGCCAAGTTGCTCGCACTCGTCGTCATCGTCTCGCTCGCCATGGGCGTCGCCGCTTGGGCGTTTTTGGCCTCGTTGAATATCGCCACCGACTATCGCGAACACCATGCGTGGATTTACGCACTGCTTCCCGTTGTGGGCGTTGCCACCGCATGGGTGTACAAAAACCACGGTCTTGCCGCCAAACGCGGTAACAACCTGGTCATCGACTCCGCTCTGGGCACACGCCTCATCCATATGCGCATGGCCGTCCTCACCTTCGTCTGCTCCACGCTCACGCACCTCACCGGCGGATCGGCCGGTCGCGAGGGGGCTGCGGTGCAGATTGGCGGCACCATCGCCAGCAACATCTCGAGCCTCGCCCACCTCAAAAAGCATGACCACCACGACCTCATGCTCGCCGGCATCTCGTCGGCCTTTGGCGCCGTATTCGGCTCGCCCCTTGCCGGAGCTTTCTTTGGCATGGAGATGTGCTTTATCGGCAAAATCGACTACACCGCGGGCATCTACTGCTTAGTCGCCTCGTTTACCGGCTACTTCACATCACTCGCCCTGGGTACCGAGTACGAGGCGAATGTCATCGTCAGCGTTCCCGCTATGACGCCCAAAACGGTCGTCATCGTTGTTATCAGCGCAATTATCTTCGGTCTGACGGCACGCCTCTTTGCCTGGTCGGTTCGAACCGTCAAGAGCCTGTACGGTCGCTTTATCACCAATTACCTCGTTCGCGCACTTATAGGCGCACTCGTGGTTTTGGCCGCCTATGCCCTCCTCGACGCCTGGAACTACGCCGGCCTTTCCACGTGGCTTTCCGGCGCCGGATTTGCCGGCAACACCACCCTGGCGGACGCAGCCATCAAGTTGGTCGTCACAGCGCTCACCCTGGGCGCCGGCTTCCAAGGCGGCGAGGTCACGCCCCTGTTTGGTATCGGTGCGGCGCTCGGCGGCTGGATCGGTTGCCTCGTCGGAATCGATCCCAGCTTTCTGGCAGCGCTGGGCATGCTCGGCGTGTTCTGCGCCGGCCTCAACGTGCCCATCACCACCTGTATGATGGCCATCGACCTGTTCCACGGCACGGCTGCCGGGTTCTTTGTCATCGTGGCCTTTATCAGCTACCTAACCGCCGGACACCGCGGCGTGTACCCCGCCCAGCGCATCATCTCGCCCAAGCGCCGTTCGCTTATTGTGGATGAGGGCGGTACGGTAGCGGATGCTATCGAGCGCCACAACGACCTGATAGAGTAGACGTTAGTATTCGCCGTGCAGCCACAATCGGGGGCAATTCGACCTGAGCGCGACCGCACCGTCACGTCATACGCCGGGAGTCGCCCCATGCACGCAACTGATTTTGGCCTCACGCTCATCATCGCCAACCCAGCCGCCCAGTTGGGTGCGGCGCGCGAAGTTGCCGAGCGCCTGCAACGCTTTATGGACATGACTGCACGCGCATCCCAGTTTGACCTGGTGCTAACCGAGCGCATGGGACACGCCAAGGAGCTTGCCGCACAGGCTCAGGGCTATCGCACCGTTATCGCCCTTGGCGGCGACGGCGTGATTCACGAGGTCGTCAACGGGCTTATGACACAGGATGAGGCGGTCCGGCCCGCTCTTGCCGTCCTGCCCGTAGGCTCCGGCAACGATTTTGCCCAAACGCTCGGTATCGATGATTTCTCCGGTAAGGATTTTGGCGCGCTGCTCTCCTGCGAGCTGCAGCGTCAGGACATCGGGCGCATTCGCTCATGGAACCCCGCAAGCGGTAGCGGCGAGGCTTCCGTTGAGTACTACGACCAGACGCTTTCGATCGGCATCGATGCCGCCATCGGCCTGGGCACCACCGAGCTGCGCAAAAAGACGGGTCTCGCCGGCACTCCGCTCTACACTCTCTCGGGACTTGAGCAGTTTGGCCTACGCTATCGCAATTACCCCATGACAGCCAGCTTTGACGACGCGCCCGCCGAGCGCGTGAGGGCGATCATCATGGCGATTCAGCTGGGCCCCACGTATGGCTC
>CABUWR010000295.1 GCA_902495265.1 uncultured Collinsella sp.
CGCGCGTCCTTAGTCCTCGGCGTTGTAGCCAAAGCGGCGAATCTGGGCCTCGTCGTCACGCCAGCCGGCCTTGACCTTCACGTCCAGCTCCAAAAAGACCTGCGTGCCAAAGATGCGCTCAAGATCGCGGCGAGCGTCGATACCGATATGTTTGATCATCTCGCCGCCCTTGCCGATGATGATGCCCTTTTGGCCCTCGCGCTCGACGTAAATGGTGGCGTGCACGCGCAGTACCTTCTTGGTCTGCTCGAGCGCATCGCAGATCACGCCAACGGAGTGCGGGATCTCATCACGGGTGCGGCGCAAGACCTTCTCGCGCACAAACTCGGCAACGAGCGTCTCGTCGGAAGCATCGGTACCCATGTCCTCGGGGAACCAACGCGGACCCTCGGGCAAAAAGTGCGCAACGGTCTCGATAAAGGCATCGACGTTGAAGTTCTTGACCGACGACGTCACGATCTCGTCGTCATATTCCATGAGCTCGTGGGCGGCCTTAAGCTGCTCCATGACCTGTGCGGGGTCGGCCTCATCGGCCTTGGTGAGCACCAGGACCTTCTTGGAACGAGCGCTCTTGACGCGCTCGGCAACCCAAGCATCTCCCCTGCCGATCGGTTTGGTGGCATCAATCAAAAACGCGACGACATCGACATCGTTCAGCTCGAACAGCGCGCTCTTGTTGAGCTCGGACCCCAGGCCGTCCTTGGGCTTGTGAATACCCGGGGTATCGACAAAAACCAGCTGGTAGCCGGGGCGGTTGACGACGGCGCGCATGCGGCGGCGGGTCGTCTGGGCCACCGGCGAGGTGATGGCGACCTTCTTGCCGTAACAGGCGTTGAGCAGCGTGGACTTGCCGGCGTTGGGGCGACCGACCAGGGCCACAAAGCCGCTGCGGAAACCGGGTTCCACGTCTCCAAAGCCCGCGAGGCCCTCATCCTCGTCGCACAGGGCATCGAGCTCCTCGTCGCTCATACCCTCAAACGGGTCGAACTCCTCGACCTCGTCAAACGAATCGGCACCTTCAGCCTCGTCCAGGACCTCGTCATCCAAAACCTCATCGGTAGGCTGCATATTGTCGGACATGGGAATCCCTTTCTAAATAAAGTCGAGCGCGTGGGCAAAGACAAGCAAGCCCACGATCGCGGCGGTAATGGAAAGAACGTATACAGACGCAGCGGCAATATCCTTCGCGCGCTTGGCCAGCGGATGCAGCTCCTGGGTCGCCAGGTCGACAATCGCCTCCATGGCGGTATTGCACAACTCGCCGTGAATCACCAGGCCGCAGCAGATGATGACCGTAGCCCACTCGGCAATATCGAGCCCCACGATGCAGCCGGCAATAACGGTGCACACGCCCGCCACGAGCATGACCTTGATATTGCGCTCGGTCTTGACGGCGGTGACGAAGCCCTCCATCGCGTATGAGAACGACTTTAAAAAAGACGGATGGTCCTTGTTCGATCCGGGAATCATAGACGGCTCCTAGTCGTGGGCATGATTGGTTATGGGGCCGACGTGGACCAGTTTAGGGTCCTCGCCGCGCTCAAGCGCCAGGTCGCGCAGGATGGCATCCTCGCGTGCCTCCATGACCTCGGCCTCATCGTCCTCGATATGGTCGTAACCCAGCAGGTGCAGCATTCCGTGCACGAGCATCAGTCGGCACTCATCGGCGGGGCTGTTGCCAAAGCCGGGAGCCTGGCGGGCAATGACCTGCGGGGCCAGGATAATATCGCCGAGCTCGAGTGTCTCGTCGGCGGGAATGTCCTCGTCAAAGGCCGAGTCGCATTCAAACGAAAGCACGTCGGTCGTGCGATCGATGCCACGCCATTCAAGGTTGAGCTCGTGCATCTCATCCTCGTCGACATACGAAAGGGAAATCTCGACCTCACGCTCAACACCCTCGGCGGCAAGCACAACTCCGCAGATGTGCTCCACCTCCTGGGCATCGAGCAGCGTATCGAGCTCGGCATCGTTGCTGATCAATACACTCAACGGGACTCCTTTCGATCGTGCGCGCGCTGCTCGCGCGCATCGTCGTATGCATCATAGGCCTCAACGATACGGCCCA
>CABUWR010000296.1 GCA_902495265.1 uncultured Collinsella sp.
CGGCCAGGGTCTCGGCCTCCTGCTTGCACAGGACGTTGTCGTAGGCCTTGCAGAACGGGTAGTAGATCAAGAAGTCAACGACCAGCAGGACGACAACCAGGACCAGAGAGATCGGCTGGAAGTTGGTGTCGATGAAGGTGCCGATCGGTCCGGGGAGTGCCCACGGCATGGCATAGATAAAGCCGTTCATGCCCAAAAAGTCGATGAAGAACTTACCAATGAGGACGTTGGCCACGGGGGCAAACAGGAACGGGATCAGGAAGTACGGGTTGAGGATGATGGGCGCGGCGAACAGCAGCGGTTCGTTGACGGCGAACATCACGGGTACGACAGAGGCTTTGCCGACGGCCTTGAGCTGCTTGGAGCGCATAAAGAGCAGGAAGATGATCGGGACAATGAACGTGGCGCCGGTGCCGCCGAGTTCGCCGATGTAGTTACCGAAGTTCTCGGTCAGGGCGAGGGCGGGGTGACCGCCGGCCTGCAGCGTGGCGAGGTTGGTGGTGATGTTGCCAAACAGCGCGGCGTTGAGGGCAGGCTTAACGACCGAGGGGCCGTGGATGCCCATGAACCAGAACAGCGGGATCATGAACCAGATGAGGGCGAGGCCGGCGTAGGAATCGGCAGCGGCGAACAGCGGGCTCACCAGCGTGGAGATGACGTTGGCAAACGGGACGGCCAAGCAGGTGCGGCAGATAACGTCGATGACGGCGACAAACAGGATGGAGAAGCTGAAGGCGAAGATGTCGCGGAAGTTCTGGGCGATGGCGCCGGGGACTTCTTTGGGCAGCTTGATGGTGATGTCTCGCTTAATGCAGAAGGCATAGATGTTGACCGTGGCAAATGCGGCGACAAAGGAGCTCAGTAGGCCCTTGGTGCCCATGTTGTCGGTAAAGAACACCGAGACATCGGCGCCGTCGATCTTGGCACTCGTCTGGGTAACGGCCAAGATGAGCATAGCGCACATGGCGGCGACCATGGTGCTCGTGGCGTTGATGGCCTTGCCGGCAGGCATGCGGCGGTTCTTGGAGCCGGTCAGCGCGCTTGCGGTGGTGCCGGCGACCATGATGCCCACGACGCCCATCGTGAAGTTGTAAACCTTGTTGCAGAAGTTCACGACGTCGACGTTCCACCAGTCGGGCAGCGTAAAGCCGCCGACCGTGGCGACAACGCCCGGCAGGGTCGAAATAAGCAGGAAGACAGAAGAAGACAGGATGATGGGCATTGCTGCCAAAAAGCCGTCTTTAATGGCCTGAAGGTAGATGTTCTTAGAGACCTTGTCGAAGTACGGCTGACCTTTCTCCAAGAACTTAACGATCGATTCCATAGTTCACGCTCCTCTTTGCATGAAATCTTAATGGCATGGACGTTGAAAACCTATATGGTCTCCCGCTTGCTAAAAGCCCGGGTGCAGGCGGGGTCGGTCCCAGGGGGAGAGAGGGGAGCGGCTGGGTTTGTATCGCATAGGGCCGCTCCCCTCTCGGGGGAAAGCGAGGCGATGCGCTACTGCGCGTCCGCCATAGTGTCGGCGAGCTCCTTGTACCAGAGTGCCGACTGCTTGATGTAGCGTTTTTGCGTGTCGAAGTCGATGTAGAACAGGCCGTAGCGCTTGTTATAGCCGTTGGCCCACGAGAACTGGTCCTGCAGGCTCCAGATAAAGTAGCCCTGGACGTCGACGCCCTCGGCGCGCGCCCGGAGCACCTTCTCCATGTGCTGGTCGACAAAGTCGATGCGCTCGGGATCGGCGACGATGCCGTTTGCGTCGGGCTCGGGGTCCTTGTGGCCCAGGCCGTTTTCGGTGATATAGATGACGGGGAGGTTGGGATAGGTGGCGCTGATGTGCTTGAGCGTGTCGTAGAGGCCTTGCGGGTAGATGAGCCAATCCCAGTCGGTGGTGGGGATACCCGGCATATCGACCTGCTGCCCGACGCCCTTAAACTTAAAGCACGAGGTGCCCTTGTCTCCGGTGCCGTTAAAGCTGTTGGTGGACTCGCCATCGTAGGCGGCGATAAACGCCGACTGATAGTAGTTGAGGCCGAACATATCGTTGCGGGGC
>CABUWR010000297.1 GCA_902495265.1 uncultured Collinsella sp.
AACGGCCGCGTTTACCTGGACGAGGCCCTGGCCGCGCTCGCCGATGGCGCTGTCCTTCCGGGCGACGTCGCCTTTAAGCTGCACGACACCTTTGGTTTCCCCATCGACCTGACCGTCGAGATCGCCGGCGCCGCTGGCCATGACGTCGACATGGACGGCTTCACCGCCTGCATGGAGGATCAGAAGGCCCGCGCCCGCGCCAACGCCAAGGGCGACGCTTGGGGTAGCTTCAACGACGTGTGGGTCGAGCTTTCCGACAAGGTTGCCGCGACCGAGTTCGACGGCTATGACAACGACGTCATCGAGGGCGCCAAGGTTGTCGCCATCGTTCGCAACGGCGAGTCCGTCGAGTCCGTTGCTGTCGGCGAGGACGTCGAGGTCGTGCTCGACCGCACCCCGTTCTACGCCGAGATGGGTGGCCAGCAGGGCGACGCCGGTGAGCTTTCCGCCGAGGGCGTTGCGCTGACTGTTGCCGACACCAAGAACCACAACGGCCTGTATGCTCACGTCGCCCACGTTGCCGAGGGCACGCTGACCGTCGGCGCTACCGTGACCGCCGCGCTCGATGCCGAGCGCCGTGGCTTCCTGCGCCGCAACCACACCGCCACCCACCTGCTCGACGCCGCGCTTAAGCAGGTCCTGGGTGAGCACGTCTCCCAGGCCGGCTCGCTGGTGACGCCCGAGCACCTGCGCTTTGACTTCACGCACTTCGAGGCCCTGTCTTCCGAGCAGCTCAAGTCTGTCGAGGACCTGGTCAACCAGCAGATTTTCGCTTCCAAGCCGGTCGTGACCCGCGTTATGGGCATCGACGAGGCCAAGGCCGCTGGTGCTGTCGCCCTCTTTGGCGAGAAGTACGGCGACGTCGTCCGCGTCGTCTCCGTAGGCGCCGAGGACCAGCCGTTCTCCCGCGAGCTCTGTGGTGGCACACATGCCGCCAACACCGCCGAGATCGGTCTGTTCAAGATCATCTCCGAGTCCTCCACGGGCTCGAATGTCCGCCGTATCGAGGCCGTGACCTCCAAGGGCGCTCTCGATTACATGGCCGACCGCCTGGCGCTCGTTGACGCCGCCGCTGCTGCGCTCAAGTGCCGCGTCGACGAGGTTCCCGCCCGCGTGGAGAATCTGCAGGCCGAGCTGCGCGAGACTTCCAACAAGCTCAAGAAGGCTCTGACCGGTGGCTCCTCCGACGCCATTTCCAGCGCCATCGACGGCGCTGTCGAGCTGAATGGCTATAAGCTCGTTGTCGCTGAGCTTCAGGGTCTCGAGGCCGCAGACCTGCGCAACGTTTGGGATACCGTGCACCAGAAGGTCGCCGGCCCCGTCGCCTGCGTTGTTGCCAGCGTGACCGAGAAAGGCACCCCGGCCCTGCTCGCCGCCGGCTCCGATGACGCCGTGAAGGCCGGTTTCCACGCCGGCAACGTGATCAAGCAGATCGCGGGCCTGGTCGATGGTCGCGGTGGCGGTCGTCCCAACATGGCCCAGGCCGGTGGCAAGAACGCCGCCGGTATCGCCGATGCCCTTGCGGCCGCTAAGACCGCGCTCGGCGCCTAAGAATCTAAGAAGTCGCTGTGGTTGCGCTCGCGCTGGACATAGGGGAGACCAGGATTGGCATTGCCGTCTCGAGCCGTGATGGCAAGATGGCGATGCCTGTCAAGGTGCTCCCGGCTGCCGAGGTTACCGGTATGGCAAAGACGTTTCGCTACCTGGTCGAGGACTATGAGCCCGATATCTTGGTAAGCGGACGTCCCTTGACCATGGCCGGTGAGCCCGGCCCCCAGGCCGAGCGCGTCGCCGCCGTGGCCCAAAAGATTGCCGACGAGCTCGAACTTCCGCTGGAGTTTGAGGACGAGCGTCTGTCCTCGCAGGAGGCCAAGCGAATCCTGCGAGAGCAGGGGCTCAACGAAAAGCAGATGAGGGGCAAGATTGACATGATCGCCGCCAGCCTGTTCTTGCAGACATGGCTCGATCGTAAAAACGAGGAGGTTCAGCATGTCTAGCGCTTCCGATCCGCGCCAGCAGAATCGTACACGGCAGCCCGCGCCGC
>CABUWR010000298.1 GCA_902495265.1 uncultured Collinsella sp.
CTATTTGTGCCGCATGCGGTGCCGGTGCCGCGATTACCTGGCTGTGTGGTGGCACGCGCGAGCAGATTGGCGCGACGGTTTCGAACACGCTCGGTAACGTGGGCGGCATCGTGTGCGATGGCGCCAAGGCAAGCTGTGCCGCCAAGATTTCCGCTGCCGTTGATGCGGCGATTCTGGGCCACGATATGGCCATGCAGGGCCGCGGCTTCCGTGCCGGTGAGGGCCTGATCCAGGATACCGTCGAGCAGACAATCGCCAGCATGGGCTATGTAGGCCGTGTGGGCATGAAGGACACCGACGTCGAGATCCTAAACATCATGATCGGCAAAACCCAAGTATGCTAGTTACGCGGTTTTACCAAACCGCGTAACTAGCCGACGCTGCAAGCCCGCCAGAGCGGCAATCTGCCTTTCAACTTCGGCGGCATAACCAGAAGGTCAATGCCGCCTCGTTTCAAGGCACCTTGCTCGCTCTGGCGGGCTTTCGCTGTCGTTGCCAAAACATCGGCGTTATCTTCGTTTGTTGTTCTATTGGCTAGGACAGTTCGTCGGCTATTTGGTGCTCGTAGAAGGCTTCTACTACGGCGTTAAAGTCGCGGGCGAAGTCTTCCATGGTTCCGCGCCAGGTGGCTCGGCTGGGCTTGCCTTGGCCCACATAGGCAGTCTGAATGCCGCAGGCGGGGCTGGGGAAGTCGCGTTTGGGATCGTTGCCCACCATGAGGACCTCGTGCGGCTCGAGCCCCATCACCTGAAGCTGCTCTAGATAGTAGGTGGCATCGGGCTTGCAGCGGGTGGTGTTTCCCATGTGCGTGACGAGCTCAAAGGGGGCGTCGGCCAGATCGCCCCAACCCATGCGGCACTCGATGGCCCCCTGCGGAAAGCTGGGGTTGGTGAAGAGCGCGCAGCGCAGTCCTGCATCCTGTACGGCCTGAAGCGCGGCGTGTGCGCCCGGCATGGCGTGGGCGTTGATGACATCGTCGTTCTTGTGCGGAAGAACTTCGCGGTCATAGTAGGTAAACGCCTCGTAGATGAGGGGATCGGAGAGGCAAATGCCGCACCGGCGCTCAACCTCTTCTTGGTAGAACTCAAGATTGGTGCGATTATCCGTGCCGCTGCGGCGGTTGGCGTTGAGGTCGACCAAGATGGTGCCGAGGCGTGCCATCGTGCCACCGCGGCTGCGTCGCCCGATGTCCGCGAGCATCGACGAGACATCCTTAAAATAGCGAAGGATGAATGCATTGAGGTTGATGCTAAGAAGCGTCTCGTCCATATCGAAAACGACTGCTTTGAGCACGCGGGCACCTTTCTCGATAAATCGTTCTAGAATCATTGGCTCCGGATACTTTACCTCAAAGGCGTATGGGCAAACTGCTTATCGTCAAGTTGTGGAGACAGCTGTCCATAAGATTACGAAAAAGTCTCCACACGAGTAAAAAATCGCAGTTCACGCTTGAAATCGAACCCATTTCCCCGTAACCTATACGAACGTGATTGCATAAGCGTCACATTAGTATCTGTCGGCTCCCGAGTGTTCCTAAACGTTGTGTGCTTGTCGCACCCTTCTGTAGGTCCTAGCAATCGGGGCCCCGTAGTTCGAAAGGGGTCCACCTTTGAGTGAGATTCAGAACTCGTCCATTTTCTCTCTTGACGATGTCAACGAGGAGGAGATGAACAACCTCATCGACGGTACGATTACCGACTTTGATGAGGGCGATCTCGTTAACGGCACTGTCGTTAAGATCGAGCATGACGAGGTGCTCGTTGACATCGGATTCAAGTCCGAGGGCGTTATCCCGGTCCGCGAGCTGTCCATCCGCAAGGACGCTAACCCTGCAGACATCGTTGCACTCGGTGATCCCATCGAGGCTCTGGTTCTCCAGAAGGAGGACAAGGACGGTCGTCTGGTCCTGTCCAAGAAGCGTGCCGAGTACGAGCGTGCTTGGAACCGCATCGAGGAGAAGTTCAACTCCGGCGAGAACGTCGAGGGCGAGGTTATCGAGGTTGTCAAGGGCGGCCTGATCCTCGACATCGGCCTGCGTGGC
>CABUWR010000299.1 GCA_902495265.1 uncultured Collinsella sp.
CCAAGGGCATCTCCAAGAGCGGCGGCATCCAGACGTTCCGCAGCTCCATCGTGGCCACGCCCAAGGCCGAGGGCTCCAAGGCAACCGTGAGCTGTCAGTCGCTGATGCTCGACGACCAGAGCCGCTCCGACACCATCCCCGCCATGGACATCCGCGCCAAGAACGTCGACATCGGCCACGAGGCCACCATCGGCCGCATCGGCGACGACAAGGTGTTCTACCTGATGAGCCGCGGCATCTCGGAGGAAGAGGCCCGCACCATGATCGTCAACGGCTTTGCCAACCCGGTCTCCAAGGAGCTGCCGCTTGAGTACGCCGTCGAGATGAACAACCTGATCAAGCTCGAGATGGAAGGAGCGATCGGATAATGAAACAGGAAACCAACACCGCTGCAACCACGCTCGAGCAGGTTAACGCGATGCCCGCAGCAACTTGGGGTTGGCTCAAGATGAACCAGACCAAGCTCGAGCTTTCGGACGAGCTTGCTGCCGCTCCCGCCGAGGCCGTTGAGGTCGAAGGCTTGGACGAGCAGTATGCTGGCACGGCCGACGCCTTCGACGCCGCCATGGAAGCCATGGCCGAGCGCTTCCCCGAGCGCCGTGCCGCCGCCCCCGGTGATGCCGCCGATCGTGCCCGCATCACGCCCGAGACCGAGCTCGACGTGCCCGCCACCTCCGTCTATCAGGCCGGAGCCATCAAGCTCGAGGAGGAGCTCTCCCCTGCCGAGGCCTTCGAGACCGGTATGGGCGAGGCTGCCTACGCCTACCAGGCCGACCACGCCACCAAGCGCATCGTCATCGATGTGCCTGCCTATCAGCACGCCACGGTTACCGTGCACGTGAGTGGCGTCGACGCAGCGGCTGCGATTGCCGCCATCGACGTCGCCGCCCGCCCGCAGGCAACGCTCGACCTGCAGATCGCCCTGGACTCCCCCGTTGCCGGTGAGGGCGTCGTGGGCTCCGCGCTACGCGTGTGTGCCCACGAATACGCCACCGTCAACGTGACCTGCACGCAGACGCTCGACGATAGCTGGATCGCGCTTGACGACACCGGGCTGTTCTTGGACGAGGGCGCGCGCGTCAACGTGCAGCACACCGTCCTGGGTGCCGGCGCCAGCGCCACCGGCCTTGCCGGCGACCTGCTGGGCGACACCGCCAAGGTGACGATCGATACCGACTACCTGGGCGCCCGCGAGCAGGTGCGCGACTTTAACTACGAGCTGCGCCACCGCGGCCGCAAGACCGAGTGCGAGATCGACGCCAACGGCGTGCTGACCGGCACGTCCAAGAAGGTCTACCGCGGCACCATCGACCTCGTGCACGGTTGCAAGGGCGCAACCGGCACCGAGCGCGAGACAGTACTGCTCGCCAACAAGGGCGTCGACAACAAGACCGTCCCCGTCATCCTATGCGACGAGGACGACGTCGCTGGCAACCACGGCGCCACCATCGGCCACGTCCGCGACGAGCAGCTGTTCTACCTCGCCTGCCGCGGCCTTGACCAAAACGCCGCCGAGGATCTTTTCATCCGCGCCAAGCTGGAGGACGCCGCGCTTTCCGCCACCGATGAGCGCACCCGCGCCGCCGTCGTCCGCCTGGGCAACAACCTGATCGATAACTTTGAGGAGGAGCTCGCATGATCGATACCGAGCACGTTAAATGCGATACCTGCACCGCCCCCGAGCCCATGGAGCTCGACGCCAGCGACGAGGCTTCGCGCGGCTGGCCTACCGTCGACATCGAGACCAACCCCTACAAGGCGCAGTTCCCGCTGTTCCAGCAGCATCCCGAGATCGCCTTCCTCGATAGCGCCGCCACCGCGCAGCGCCCCGCTGCCGTGCTTGACGCGCAGCGCCGCTTCTACGAGGAGATGAACGCCAACGCCCTGCGCGGCCTGTACCGCCTGTCGGTCGAGGCCACCGAGGCCATCGAGATCGCCCGCCAGCGCGTGGCGAAGTTCATCGGAGCGCCCGACGCGCACGACATCGTGCTCACGCGCAACGCCTCCGA
>CABUWR010000300.1 GCA_902495265.1 uncultured Collinsella sp.
GCGAGGACGCAGCCCAGCCGCATCGTATTCACCGTAAGCTGACGCGCGACTAGATCGTTACGCGGTTTTCCAAACCGCGTAACTGCTCGACGCTGCGCGGGTCGCAAGCACCCCATCTTGCCGTTCAAGCCGTCGCTCGCGTACCGAAGTACGCGTCGCTCCTCTTTCACGGCAACCTGGGGCACTTGCGGCCCGCTCGCTGTTGGTTACGCAACATCAACAAATAAAAACGGCTCAAATCCTGATTTGGATTTGAGTCGTTTGTCGTTACTGCTCGGGTTCTTCGACTTTATCGATGGCCCAGGTGGATCCGAGGCCACCGGTGGTATTGCGGCGGATGCGCACGGCAACCTCGCGGCGCTCGCCGGCCTGCGTGTAGCGCAGGGGGAAGCTTGCGCGGTTTCGCGCGGCCTCGATGGTACCACGCTCGCGGGCGATCCAGTAGTACTCGCCGACAATGCCGAGGGTATCGGCGCCGTAGGGGAGATAGGTCGACAGCTGGTGCAGAAGCGGGCCGGGGCAGAAGACCTCGGTTGCGAAATCGATGGGGAAGTCCTTGGGGATGGTCGGTGCTGCGGGTGCGGGGGCCGGTGCTGCAGCGGGGGCCGGAGACGGTGCCGGTGCGGGAATTTGGCCGCAAGCAGAGGTGGGCACGGATTCGATGACGGGTGCGGGCTCCGGCGTCGCTTCCGGCTTGATCGTGGAATCTGCGGGCTCCGGCGTCGTCTTCGGCTTGGTTGTGGAATCTGCGGGCTTCACGGTGACGGGCGCGTCTGCAACTGCGGTTTCAACCTCAACCTGCGTCGCGTTCTCGTTCTCGACGCTCGACTTTGCCTCGATGGGCGTGGATGCCATGGTGGTGATGCCGGCGTTGGCGTTCTCGGGGTCATAGACGACCGTGAGCGAGATGGCGGGCTGCGGCGTCTCGGGCTCCGGTGTCGACTCGGTAGCGTCTTGATCTGCGGGCTTGTCGGACTGATCGTTCTCGGCCTCGTCGCCAAAGACATCGCTGTTTTGGAACGCAGGCGTTTCGGGCTGGTCAGCGGCTTCTTCGGTTGTCGACTTGGGAGCTTCGTTGAGCTCCGCAGTGGCTTCCTGCTCGGATATGACTTCGGAATCGGTCGTGGCGGCGATTTCGGTTTCGGCTTCTGCCGTTACCTCAATAGCAACTTCGATCTCTGTCTCGGGCTCGGGTTCCGGCGCGGCTTCAACCATGGCTTCGGGCTCGGGACGCTTAACGTGCTTGGGGCGCACGGCCTTGAGGTCCTTCTCACCGCGCTTTTTCTTTTTGTAGGACTGCTTGGCGCCCTTGGCGGTCTTGGGCTTGTCCTCGCCCTTGGCAAGCGCAGCATCCCAGGCCTCGTTGGCGATGACCGTGGCATACAGGCGGCCACCTTTAAAGACGGTCAGCTTAATGCAGTCGTCGAGCTCCTCGAGCAGCTCGCGCGTGGACTCGAAGCCCAGGTCATAAGCGGTCATGTCGCCAGCGGCGAGCGCCTCCTCGACCTGCGTCATAAACGTTTGCTTGCCATATCCAATCGCATCGCGCAGCAGGCGATACAGATAGATGTGGTTGCCCAGCGAAAGCGTGGGCCTAACTATTGTCTTGCTCATGGCAAATCTCCTCTTTACACATGTAAAGCATCTTACCATCGCATGGCGTTCGCCATGGCGGCGCCCAAGGCAAACGGGCGCGAACCGCTTTCGATTCGCGCCCGTTGTACAGGTCGGTTATCTATGAGAGGCAAACGTGCTTAGTTGCCCGATGCCGTGCCTTGGCTCGAGTTGTCAGATGCCGTGCCGGAAGCGGTTCCGCTCGAGCTGTTGGTGTTGTTACTGTCTGCCGTGCCCGTTCCCGACGTGGTGTCGCTCGTCTGGCCTCCCGTGTTCGGCTGTGAACCGTCAGTCGTTTGGCTTGAGTCGGTCGTGCCGGACGGCGTGCCACTGTTGGCCGTAGAGGAATCGGTGCCCTGCGATTGGTTTTGGGTGTTCGAGGA
>CABUWR010000301.1 GCA_902495265.1 uncultured Collinsella sp.
CACCGCCCAAGCTGGCGACGAACTTGCCTAGGCCGGGGACGTTTGCGGTCGCCGTAACAAAGGCATCGTTCTCCTTGCGGCGCGCGTCGATGTTTTTGGACAGGCCGCGCAGCACGCCAATCACGATAACGGCGATGGCGATCCAGCTGAGCCACTGGATACGGGCCATCGATCCGATCATCGCGATGACGATTCCAGCAAAGCCCATCACGATGGTGAGCTCATCGGCGCCGTTGCGACCCTTCATAAAGTCATTCATGCAGAACTGCCTTTCATTTCGCTGTGCTGCACGCCTTTATACCCCTTTTGGTGCATTGGGGACAGGTTAATCTGCACCAAGGTGGCGCAAACGTACCTGTCCCCCTTGCACCAATTACTTGGCGAGCTTGTCGACGACGCGCTCTATCTCGGCGAGCTTGGCGGCTTTGAGCTCCTCGTCACCCGATTCGATGGCCGAGGCGACGCAGCCCTCGATGTGTGCCTTCAACACATCGGCGTTGATGCGGGCGATGAGCGCCTGCGTTGCCATGAGCTGCGTGGAGATGTCGACGCAGTAACGGTCCTCATCGACCATCCGCAGAATGCCGTCGATCTGGCCGCGTGCCGTCTTGAGCATGCGGGTCACCGATTTATGGTCTGCCATCATGGCGGGTCCTCGTTTCTGGTCGATCTTCCGGATGCCCCCGTCAGTTGCGGTGAAATAGTTCTTGTTTGCAGGATTGAAGCGCTAAAACAGGAACTATTTCACCGCAACTTCTGAGGATTGAGTAGGCGGCGTCTGCTACGCGGCGGTCACGGACAGGGCGTGGAACTTCTCGCCCGCGCCCTCGACAGCGGCGGCGAGCTGCTCGGCGGTCACGGTGTCGGCGCACTCTACCTGGACGGTCTGGGTCTCGTGATCGGCGTCGGCGTCGGTCACGCCGGCAACGTTGAGCAGCGCCGTCTCGACAGTAGCGTCGCAGTGGCCGCACATAAGGCCAGACGTTTTAACGATGTAGTTCATGATTATCTCCTTTTCGTTGAGTACCTAAAGTTGCGGTGGAATACGGACTAAATAGCGGTTTAGCTAAGCATGTTACGCCTTATTTCACCGCAACTGATGGTTTAAAGGTTCGCAGGCGCAGAGCATTGCTTACGACGCACACGCTCGACAGGCTCATGGCCGCAGCGCCAAACATCGGCGAGAGTTGCCATCCGGTGAGCGGGAAGAACACGCCCGCCGCCAGCGGAATGCCGATGCCGTTGTAGAACAGTGCCCAGAACAGGTCCTGCTTGATGTTGCGGATCGTGGCGCGTGAAAGCTCGATGGCTCGGGCGACGTCCATGAGGTCGCTGCGCATGAGCACCACGTCGGCACCCTCCTTGGCAATATCGGCGCCGGTGCCGATGGCAAGGCCCACATCGGCGCGCGCCAGGGCGGGGGAGTCGTTGATGCCGTCGCCCACCATGGCGACCTCGCCGCCCGCGTCTTGCAACTCGCGCACGTGGCGCTCCTTGTCGGCGGGAAGAACGTCGGCGATGACCTGTTCGCTGCTCAGCCCCACGCGGCGGGCGATGGCCTCGGCCGTCAAGCGGTTGTCGCCGGTGAGCATGCGTACGTCGACGCCGAGCTTGCGGAGTGCGGCGATGGCCTCGGCACTCGTTTCTTTGACCTCGTCAGCCACGGCGATGGTACCAACGAGTTTGCCGTTCTTAGCAAAGAACAGCGGCGTTTTGCCCTCGGTAGCAAATTGCTCGGCAAGACCGGCGGGCACCTCTGCGCCCAGCTCGCTCATCAGACGAACGTTGCCGGCTGCGATGACATTCTGCCCCTCGCGCGCTGTCACGCCACGACCGGGCACGGCAGTAAAGTCTTCGACCATGCGCGCGACGATCCCGCGTGTCTCGCACTCGGCCATAATCGCCTCGGCCAGCGGGTGCTCGCTCGAGCGCTCCAGCGCGGCGGCCAGCTTGAGCAGCGCTTTTTCGCTCATGGCGGGCGA
>CABUWR010000302.1 GCA_902495265.1 uncultured Collinsella sp.
CGAGCAACGGCGAGCGGCCTTGTTTCTTGAGCAGGTAGGCAAGCTTTACGGCAGCCGTGGTCTTACCGGAGCCTTGCAGGCCCACGAGCATGATGACATTGGGAATGCGGTTGCTAAAGACGAGCTTGCTCTCAGTTGAGCCGAGCATCTCGGTGAGCTCGTCAAGCACGATCTTGACGACGTTTTGCGCCGGCGACAGCGACTCCATGACCTCGGCGGTCATGCAGCGCTCCTTGGTCTTGGCAACGAACTCCTTGACGACCTTAAAGTTAACGTCGGCCTCGAGCAGCGCCATGCGAATATCGCGCATGGCCGAGGTAATATCGGCCTCGGTCAGCTTACCCTTACCACGCAGGCGGTCAAATGTGTCGTTGAGGCGATCGCTCAGGGAATCAAACACTAGTCACTCCTTAGTTGGACTCGCCCACCAGGGCGCGGCAGAAATCTTTGGCGTTAAACTCCTGCAGGTCATCGACCTGCTCGCCCACGCCGATGCGCAGGATCGGGAGCTTGAGCTTCTCGGCAACGGCCATGGCGATACCGCCCTTAGCCGTGCCGTCGAGCTTAGTCATGATAATACCGTCCAGGCCCAGCGCCTCGTTAAACTCGAGCGCCTGGTTCAGACCGTTCTGACCAGTGGCGGCATCGATCACAAGCACGACAGAGACCGGCATGGGGCCGGCGGCCATATTGGCGGCGCGCTTACGGGTCACATTGACCACCTTGGCGAGCTCGCGCATGAGCTCGGGGCTCGTGTGCAGACGACCAGCAGTATCGATGAGCACCAGGTCGCTGCCGCGCTTATCGGCCTCGTCGAGCACGTCATAGCACACACTCGCCGGATCGGAGCCGCGGTCACGCTTGATAACCGGTACGCCGGCACGCTGCCCCCACACATCGAGCTGCTCGATGGCGGCGGCGCGGAAGGTGTCGGCCGAACCGATCACCACGTTCTTGCCGCGGGCGGCCATGGCGCTCGCAATCTTGCCGACCGTGGTGGTCTTGCCGGCGCCGTTGATACCGACAAACAGCACGCAGCTCGGCGTATCGGAAAACGGGTCGCGCTCAACAGGCACAAAATGGCCCTCGAGCTGCTCGGCCAGGGCACGACGGAGCTGCGGGGCGGTCTTGAGGTTCTTCTTGGCAGCGGCGTCACGCAGGTCATCGGAGACTTGAATGGCAACCTCGGCACCCATGTCACCCATAACGAGGGTGTCCTCAAGGTCCTCCCAAAAATCCTCGTCGACCTCACCGCCAAAGTAGAAGACCTCGTTAAGGGCCTCGCGGCTGCGCTCAAGTCCGCGCGAGAGTGCGTCAAAGAATCCCATTATGCATTCACGACCTTTCCGGTTTCGCGATCGAGTTTTTGCGAGACGACGCGACTGACGCCGTCGGCTTGCATCGAGACGCCGTAGAGAACGTCAGCATCCTCCATAGTACGGCGCTGATGCGAGATTACCAAGAGCTGCGTATCGGAACGCAGCACATCGAGGGCGCCGATGAGCTTGGACAGGTTGGCGTCGTCGAGCGCCGCCTCGACCTCGTCCAGCACATAGAACGGCACCGTGCGCGTACGGTATACGGCAAAGAGCAGGGCCAGCGCCGTCAGGCTCTTCTCGCCACCCGACATGAGCATCATCTTGGTGATGCGCTTGCCGCGCGGCTGCGCCACGACCTCAATGCCCGTCTCGGCCGGATGCTCGGGGTCGGTCATCTCCAGATGCGCCTGACCACCCGGGAACAGCATGGCAAAGATCTCGCGGAAGTTCGCATCGACCTTCTCAAACGTCACTAGGAACGCCTTGCGCATCTTGCGGTCGATCGCCACGGTGATCTTGGTGAGCGCCTTGCGCGCGCTCTCCAGATCGGCCAGCTGCTCCTCGATGTAATCGGCACGGCGCTTGAGCTGCTCGTACTCCTCCATGGCGACCTGGTTCACAGGGCCCAAGTTGTTGATCTGGCGCAC
>CABUWR010000303.1 GCA_902495265.1 uncultured Collinsella sp.
ATGAGCTCGCGGTAGGTGGCAAGGCCCTGCCCCTGACCGCCTTGCAGGCGGCGCTCGGGCGACAGGTCGGCATCAGCGACGACGAATCCCTCGCCCATGGCGTGCGTGCGGATGGTCTGGAGCAAAAAGCTCTTGCCGGCGCCGTAACGACCGACCAGAAAGCGGAAGCTCGCGCCACCGTCGGCGATGAGACTCAGATCGGTGAGCAGGGCGCGGATCTCGACCTCGCGCCCTACGGTGATGTAGGGAAGGCCGATGCGCGGGACCACGCCGCCCTTGAGCGAGTTTAGGATAACGGCGGCGACGCGTTTGGGTACGCGGGGCGCTGCGGATGCGGTATCACTCATGGTCTAGGTATCCTCTCGCGTCTGCTTCGTAATCCTCGATAATTTGCGGTCCTGCCGCGCCGAATTCGATAACGGTGTCGCCCACCAGGTCAAAGAGCGCTTCGTTGATGGTATCGACGAGCATGTCCTCGCTCTGCCCCGATTGCGCTACCGCCGATTCCGCCTGTACTGCGTTGTGCTCGAGCAGCGCGCGGAGATAGGCGTCTGCGGCAGGCGTGAGTTCGTTCGTGGCGTCAGCGGGCGCAACAGCTGCGAACGCGGGCGTCGGCGCGAGAAGCGGTGCCACGACACCAAACTGTTCGGTGGATATGGTTGGCTCGTCGGTCTCGTCCTGCCGAATGGGTGCCGCGACCGCCTCGACAATCGCGTCGGCTACGGGCTCGGCTTCCGGTTGCCCTTAGTCCGCTGCCTCGGCTTCTGCGGACGCGCCGTCCTCGCGCTCTTCATCGATCAAAAGCGCTTCGCGCGTTTGCGCAGCGGCGTTCCGAATGTGCCCCAGCTGACTCAGATCGATATCGATTTTGACGGGCTGGTGTGCGGCGTCCCACGAAAGCCATGCCACAATCTCGTCATCGATAATCTTGGCCAGATATTTGGGGACCTTTTCTTCCTTAAGGGGATGGGCGGGGTCCAGCGCCAGGCGCAGGCGTTGGTCGCAGGCGCGCATCATTTCACCGAGCTTGCTGCTCTTTTGCCTGCTGCCATGGATACGCATGCATTCCCAAAAGCCGTTTTGGCAACGGTAGATATGGATAGGATCCAGGCGGTATTCGCAGTCCTCGTGGCGCTCGGGCGCAAAGAATACGGCCGAGGCAAACATGGTGTAGGGCATGGCCGTCTCCTCCCCAAATAAACTCGCCACGATGCCGGTCTTTCGGTGCGTGTCATAGTAGCGCGCCATACGGACATACACGGCGCACGCCACGTGGCGCAGATCGCGGTGGTGGCTGCGGTCGAGCCGCGAGTTACTTAGGTTGTACGTGGAGAGGGCGTTGATGGCGGTCATGAGTCGCTCCTCGCGCACCTCATCGGGCGGAAGGGGGAGCGTGGGCTCGGAGGTTTTGCGACGCTTGGGGGTCTGGCCGGACGGTGCCGGTGCTGGTGCAAGGTCTCGTGCCGCGCGCCGCAGCTCGATGAGGGCGTTGTCGAACATGACGGTTTTAGAATCACGAAGCAGCTTGGGGTCGAGCCCGTGGAACACGGCGTAGTCCTGCAACCACACGCGTGCAAACCGGTCGATGCCGGGCTCAAAGGCGCGGTAGGCATCCCAAAAGGCCTTGATCTTGTTAAAACCATCGAGCGGATTATCTACGCCGATGCCGCAAATCAGCTCATAGAGATACAGAAAGGCAAAGGACGTAGACGTTTTCTCGACGGTCCCGCGGCGCACTTGGGCGCGCCAGGTAAAGTAGCCGCGCAGCTGTCGGTCGCTCATGGCGTTGTAGGTGGGAAAGTACGACTTAAAGGTGCCGTTGTAGGGACAGTCTTCCTCAAAGTCGGCCATCAGCAGGCCCTGGCGGTAAAAAAGCTCGGCCTCCGAAAGCCAGCGGCCCGCACCGCCCTTGGGGTCTTCTTGCCAACGCGATATCTCACGCATCTTGCGGTACTGGTCGGGG
>CABUWR010000304.1 GCA_902495265.1 uncultured Collinsella sp.
ATGGAGTTGATCATGACCGACTTGCCGGAACCCGTGGTACCGGCGATCAGCAGGTGGGGCATCTTGGCAAGGTCAGCGACGACCGGCGTGCCCTCTGCATCGCGGCCGATGGCAAGCTCGAGCGGACCGCCTTTAACATAAGGCAGCACGTCGCCCAAGTTGACGTTCTGACGCTTTCGATTGGGGATCTCGATACCCACGAGCGAGGTGCCGGGAATCGGCGCAAAGATACGCACGAACTGAGCAGCAAGCGAAAGCGCGATGTCGTCCTCAAGGCTCGAAATCTTGCTCACGCGCTCGCCCTCGCCGGGCTGCAGCTTAAAAGTCGTCACCGTGGGGCCGGCAATCCAGCCGACAACGCGAGCGCTACGGCCAAACTCAAGCAGCGTGGACTGCAGCGACTCGGCGGTCTGTTCCAGCTCCTTGTCCGAAGACGCGGCAGAAGCGGACTGAGGGTTTGCATGCAGGATTTCGAGCGGCGGAAGCTTAAGGCCGTCCTCTTCTTCGCCCTCGTTATCCGCGGGGGCATTGTCCGCTCCCCCATCGCTCGAAGTAGACGCCTCGACAGCGCCCGCCACAGCCGTATCGGCAACCTTGGGATGCTTGAGGAAATCAGGAATTTGAGGGGCGGCCGAGACGGGATTCACGGCGAACGGCGGCTCGGACTCGTCGACATTGTCCGGATCGTCCTCCATCGAAAGCTGACCGGTCACTTGGCCGCGCTTGGCATGGCGGCGCGGCAGCAAGGTGGTTTTAGCAGTCTCGAGCGGGGACTCGTCATCATCGTCATCACCCTCGGTAAGCTCAATCTCGCTCTCGGACCAAGACGGGTCGGGTTCACTCGTATTGAGCTTGGGAGCCGTCTTACCTTTCTTAGCGTGACGGCGCGGGAGCAGCGCGGTCTTAGCACGCTCGGCCTCCACGGCATCGGACACGTCGACAAACGGGTCCTCGTCCTCGTCGTCATCGTCCAAAACCGGGTCCGCATCGTTGCCCATGACCGTGGTCACGGCAGTATCGGAGCCCTTTTGACGAAGAATGCTCAGGTGCGGGCGAGCGACACCGGGTACCGACAGGGCTTCGTCGTCACCCCACGGACTCGCGTTGACGTCGGCACGACGGCGCTCGGCAAAATCGGCCGCACGGTCACGGGCAGAACGCAAAACGCCGCCCACCGAAAAGCCGATGATGACAAAGCCAACGACGGCCAGGCCCAACAGGACCACCATTGCGATAGGCTTACCCAGGGCATTCTGCAGCGCACTCGCAATAAACGCACCGATGTAGCCACCCGAGGCGGACAGGTTTTGCGGTGTGAACATAAGTTCGCACGAGTCGCTCGTACCCGGCACCATCAGCGAAAGAATGGAGACGACGGCGATAAAGACCACGGCGCCGCCCGCAACAGAGCGCACGTTGAGCGGCGAATCCTCGCCTAAAAAGAGCGTGGCGGCAAACAGCAAAATGACGATCGGCAGCACGTAGGCGCCCAGACCAAAGCCCAGGTGGTAGAAACCGGCAACCGCAGCCGTAACGGGTGCAGTCGCCGGCGAAATCACGGCAATGAAGGACGCAATCGCCAAAACGGCAATGACCACGCCGGCGATATCGCGGTTGGCCGAAGGCTCGACCAGGGGCTCAAAATCGTCGAACTCGGCCTCGTGGCCCTTATTGGCACGAAGATGGGAACCGGCACCCTTAGCAGATGCCGGTTGGTTGTTGGCTTTATTGCCTTTGGCGTTTTGTGCAGATCCGCGCGCCAAACTAAACCTCCATGACGACCGGGATGATCATCGGACGAGTGCGCGTACGGCTCCAGATAAAGTTAGAGAGCGAGTCGCGCACGGCCTTGCGAATGGCATCGGAGCCGCTGCTCGTAAAGCTAAACTTGCCCTTCTCGATCGTCTTCATAATGGACGCGGAGGCATCCTCGGAGAACTGGTCGTCGATGGCAAA
>CABUWR010000305.1 GCA_902495265.1 uncultured Collinsella sp.
CCGAGGGCGGCAGCAGGAGCCGGGTTGGCGCCGTCGATGGCAGCCTGACGGAAGGCAGTACCGGCGTTGGCATAGTCGCCCGCCTGGAACAGCGCGTTGCCCAGACCCAGATAGGCCTTAAAAGGCGTGGCGTAGGAAGCGTCCTGGGTGGCTGCAGAGAACGCCTGGGCAGCCGTGGTGTAGTCGCCCACCGCGGCGAGTGCCTTGCCGCGGTTGGTGAGCAGAGCGCCACGCTTGCCATAGGTGCCGTCGTTGAGGGCGGCGGCGTAGGCTTCGGCGGCCTCGGCGTACATACCCAGATGCATCAGGGCGTTGCCGCGCAGGTGGTCGGCCTCACCCATGATCTCGTTTGGAGTCTTTGCCGCGCCAAGCATCTGGGCGGCAGCGGAAAAATCACCCGCGCGATAAGCGGCGCGGCCCTGTTGGATCAGCTGGCTATTCAAGGAAGTCCCCTTTACTCGTGAACGATCTCGACATGAACGATCTCGTCGCCGGCGCGCAGCTGCGAGATGACGTCGAGGCCCTCGACCGTGGTGCCAAAGACGGTATAGCCGGAGTCGAGGTTGTGCTGGGCACCGAGACAGAAGTAGAACTGCGAGCCCGCGGAATCGGGATCCATGGAGCGGGCCATGGCAAGCGCCCCGTCAACATGGCTGTTGCGCGGATTGGTGGCAAACTCGCCCTTGATGCAGTAGCCGGGGCCGCCGGTACCGGGCATGCCGTCGGGACCCTCAAGGCCGGCAGCGACATCGGCGCCGGACATATCGCGGGTATTGGGGTCGCCGCCCTGGATCACAAAGCCGGGCACATAGCGATGGAACTTAAGGCCGTCATAAAAGCCCATAGTGGAAAGCTCGCAGAAGTTCGCCACATGGATGGGGGCGCCCTCACCGTCAAACTTGACCTTGATGGTGCCCTTCGACGTCTCGATCACCGCGCACTCGTCACCGACGAGCTGGTACTCGGGCGTATAGAGCTCTTTCTTAAAACCAAACATGTGGTTCCTTCCTCGTGCGTTTAAAGCATATTTGTACGAATTGTAGCAATAAGCACGGGCTTCCATCAATTGCGCACGCAGGTTATGCCGCCGGAGGGCAACAAATTACGAACGCTGCTGCGGCCTCCATGCGCTCACGTTGGCGTCGTACTGGTTAAGCGCGCTGTTCCCGCCCTGTGCGATGGGCGCCAGGATCTCGCTCTGACGGGCGCTCAGCGACTCGCCGTCGGGAATGGACAGCGAGATATCCCAGCTCTGGCAGATCACGTCGACACGCTCGTACATCCACTGGGCAAGCTGCTTTAGATGGTCGATGTCCTCCGCGTAAACCGTATCGTCCTGAACCTTGAGGTTGTTGAGCTCATCCTGGGTCTTTTTAATCTGGTCGCGCAGGGCATAGGCGCTCTGCGACAGCTCCTGGCGGGTAGAGAGCGGTGTACGCAGATACCCGTTATTAAACGAATCGATGACCTCGCCGATTTGATCCTCGTCGCTGTACGACACGATTGTCTGGTACAGGCCGTCGAGCCTGGTGTAGAGCTGGTCGTCGGTTAAGACGGTCTCCTCCTGAACGACCTCGGACGTATCCTCTTGCTTGGGCTCTTTCTCGGTGGCCTCGCCCTTTTGGCGCGACGGGAAGGTGGTCTTGGCGGCCTGGCCAAACTGGTCGTAGAAGCCGGGCATGACGCCCATGGGATCGGCAGTCACAAACCAATAGGCACCACCGCACACGGCGGCGAGCACCGCAATGACGATGAGCGGCTTGGGGATATGGCGCTTGTGCTTGTGATAGGCATCCTCGTCGGGGTGGACCTTGCGCTTGGGCTTTTGCTTTTTGGACTGGGCATCATCACGCAGGGACACCGGCGTGGGGATATCGACCTTGGGGATGCCAAAGTCCTTATCGAAGGCAGGCAGCACGCAGGTCTCGTTGGGGTCGGCTGCGTCAGAGAGCA
>CABUWR010000306.1 GCA_902495265.1 uncultured Collinsella sp.
AAGCACTACAAGCTCACCGTTTCGGATGACAGCTTTAGCTGGACCTACCAGCCCGAGTCCGACGAGCCCATCGTCGATGGCGAGGAAGCCGCCCACGAGATTATCAGCAAAAACGAGCCGCTGCTGTGGCCGTCGCGCCTCATCGCGTCGCTCGGCGGCAAAACCGTTAGCGCCACCAAGAACGGCTCGGTCGACTTGGACCAGGATGTCGACCTGTCCATGCTCTCCGATGCCTTTGACCAAAAGCAGTTTGAGGAGGACCTGGGCAGCGCCATCGACGAGTTCAACGAGGGCCGCTCGGGCACCTTCGAGGCCACCAGCTCCTATGACGAGAAGGCCGGCAAGTTCACCGTTGAGAAGGCCCGTTCCAACGAGAAGCTCAACCGCGAACATGTCATCAAATATGCCGAGATCGAGCTCGCGTCGCTCGCCGAGAACGTTGATATCACCAAGATCGGCAACGACGCCTACGAACCGCTCAACGGTACCCTCACCAACGACCAGATTCAGGCTGCATGCGATGCCGCCAACAACTTCCTGGGCGTCAACGTGACCCTTAAGCTCAACGGCAACGATGCCGGCAAGGTCGATGGTAGCTCGGTGCTGCAGTGGATCAGCTTTGCCGATCCGGCCAACCCCACGCTCGATACGTCGCAGATCAGCAGCTGGGCCGCCGAGCTCGCCAACGGCTTTAACACCGTGGGCTCCACCCGCTGGTGGACACGCGCCGACGGTAAGGAGTGCGCTGTCGAGGGCGGCGACTTTGGCTGGTCCATCGACAGCGACACGCTCGCCAAGCAGGTCGAGGACGCTATCAATAACAAGCAGACGGGCGATATCGAGATTTCGTACTCCAAGAAGGCGGACACCTTTACCGCCAAGGGCGAGCCCGATTGGAAGGCCTATATCGACGTCGACCTGTCCGAGCAGCACGCGCGCTACTACGACGAGAACGGCAATATCGTGTGGGAGGCCAACTTTATTTCCGGCAAACCGGGCGAAGACGCCACCCCCGAGGGCGTGTGGCAGATCAACAGCAATGACGGTGCAAGCAAGCTCATCGGTGCCAAAGACCCCGCGACCGGAAAGCCCAAATACGTGAGCCCGGTCAGCTACTGGATGCCGTTCGAGGGCAATATGATCGGTTTCCACGACGCTACATGGCAAAACGATTCGAGTTTCGATAGTGCCGAATCTTACAAATGGTGCGGAAGCCACGGCTGCATCAACCTGCGCCTGGCCGATGCCAAGGCGCTCCACGACTGCATCAGCGTCGGCCTGTGCGTGGTCGTGCACTCGTAAGGAATCACGCCTTCGCACAACGGGGAACTGACGCTCCAATCTAACAGTTCCGAAAGATACTGCCATAATGCGCCCGCCTCTCGCGACGGGCGCATATACTTATCGAGGAACTTTCTATAAAGGAGACGCCATGCCGAATGTCCCCACCATCACCCCGGGACCGAATGATTCCGAGCGAGCGCCCGAGGGTGCCACCGAAACGCTTCCCCTCTTAACAAACGTGTACGCCACACAGCAAAACGGCAGCACAAGCGATACAACCGAGATTTCTGACGAAGAGGCCTACGCCAAGCTCAAGGCGAAGCGTGCCGAGCGTCGGCGCAAAAAGCTCATCCAACGCGGCATTGCAGCCGGCGTCGTGGCCGCCATTGTGCTCATCGCCGTTGTCGTGACCTTCGTCGTCAACGCGCGGCCCGCAGGTACTAACGGGCCGGTGACCGACATGGTCACCGAGGGCACGTTTACGACCACCGTCGAGGCTAAAGGTCAGCTCAAGCCCATCTCGGCTTCGGTGGTCTCCCCTTCTGTCGACGGCACGGTGGCATCGATCAACGTGCAAGCCGGCCAGTCCGTCAACGAGGGCGACGTGCTCATGACCATTAAAAACGACGAGCTCGATCGCAACGTTGCCGAGGCGCAGCG
>CABUWR010000307.1 GCA_902495265.1 uncultured Collinsella sp.
CTCGCAAGCTCGGCCTCGTCTGTCGCAATGCCGGCTGCCCGATAGCGCTCGCGGCGCTCTGTTACCACTGGCGGCAGGGCATCGGCGGGAGCGTCATCGAGCAGGCGCCCTGCCTCGGCACGGCTGATGCCCGGACGCGCCAACATGGGGTTGGCCGCCACGCCGGCGACGGCATCGTCATTGAGCGCGCGGAAGAGCTCCGACATAAACCATGTCTGATAGCCTTCCGGATAGTCGCTCCATGTACCGCCAAGCACGATAAGCTCTATCTTGTCGGTTGCATGCCCCATTTGCGAAAGCGCCGTCAAACGGGCGCTCACCTGCAGATATGGGTCAAAGCAATTTTGCTCCGCACGGGCACACGCCGGCTCGGCGTGCAGATAGCTTTTGGGCATGCGCAAATCGTTGGGGCAAAACAGGCAATCGCCCGAGCACGGCCACGGCTTGGTAATGACGGTAATGGTTGCCACGCCCGAAGCCGTGCGACGAGGCTTCATGCGCAGAACCTGCAGCAGTCGACGTTCCAGCTCGGCATCGACATTCCACCCAGCCCAACGAACCGGCTCCTCACGTTTTACCCGCTGGTAGAACGGCAGCAGACGGCGCTTGGCCAAATCGCGTTTGTCGGCACCCTCACGGCGCGCCTCGGCATGTATCAGTTTGACGAGCGCTTTGTCGTCCACAGTCTCGCCGCGACGCAGAGCCTCGAGTATGTTCAAGATAATCTGTTCCATGTCCCCATTGTAAAGGCAAAGGCGCCGGAGCCGATCTCGGCTTCGGCGCCTCCATCAAACAGCGCAGCTATGGTTTATAGGTCTTCGATAACCGCCCGTCACTCTGAATCAAATGACATGTCGCCCGAGCCAACCTCAAAACGATACGTGGCGGACTTATCGCCATTATCGAATTCAAGATTCAAAATGGTCTCGCCGTCGTAGTCAAGCGGAAGGAAATCGCTCTCGAAGTCGCCGCTGCCCAAGGTGAGGCTCGCCTTAAAGCCCGTAGAGTTCGGAACCGTCATCTCCACATCGCCCGAGCCCACACTCACGTCCATCGACTTCGCGGGGGCCTGGTAGAGCTCGAACGTTACATCGCCCGACCCGACCTCTGCACTAAGCGCATCAGTCACGCTGCCCGCAAACTCTACATCTCCCGCACCCAGGAAAAGGTCGAAACCATCACAGGTGACACCGGCAATCTGCAGATCACCCGAGCCCACGTGCGCGTTGACTCCCTTCAGATGTTCGGCAACACGGCGCGGCAGCTCAACCGTAACCGAGCGGTCAATTGCCTTACCGTCATCACTTCCAAACTGAGAAACCTTGAGCGTCGAGTCCTCGACGGATGCGATGTTCTGCGTCGCGGCCTTGGAGGCATCCATACCATTGGCAACGCGTCCCCGCTCGATAACGCGAGCCTTGTTGCCATCAACAACCTTGACGTCCACCGAAGCCGCATTGATATCGAAATCGAGGTAGCGGAACTCATCGGCATCAAAGGTCGTACACGAAAGCCGCTGAGGCTGAGCGGAATATTTACCGCTATCCAAGAGATTATCGTCGTCAAACATATCGTCAAAATCAGACAAATTGCCAGATAGAATACCGGTCGTACGCACCATATCGGAATGAGCCAATAGCCGCGAAATGCCAAAGACAAGCCCAATGATGAGCACAAACGCTCCGATGCCAACGCCCAAGCGTACCTTGGATTCATGCGAAAGCTTCATCATTTATCACCCTCTTTGGCGATCGGGTCAGCGGTAGTCGCGGTAGCCACGCCAGTATCAACCGTAGCGGAAACATTCTGAGCCCTAGCTGTCACCGGCGCCGGACCAACCTGAATATCTCCACGCGCCCAATCACCATCGAGCGCACGCGCCACCCAGTGATAGATGGGAATCGTAAAGAAGATCAGCGCGGCAAAGGGGCCGGCACC
>CABUWR010000308.1 GCA_902495265.1 uncultured Collinsella sp.
GATCAGCTGATGAGCGCCGAGGGCTTTGGCATCCTTGCCAAGGAGTTCGTGGACGTCTATCGCAAGATGGGCGCGTAGCCACGGACTTTGCTGCCGGCTTATCACCGTGGGTGGTGTACTCGCGGTAACAGGGCGGTGTTGATTCGTTTACATACATGTGCGGATAGGGAGGGCCCTTCGGGGCCCTCTTTTGTTCCCCTTGTATGTTCAGTTTGTTTACATACCGTTTAGGCTGATTTCTCTACCGTTTACGGGTATTTCGCGCTAAACTTCTAAACATAAGAGTAAAACATTTAGTAAACAGAACAAAACGAAACACACGTCTGTTTACTGAACATGTGATTAGGGGAGGACGTACATGGACAAGATCAAGCTCGGCTTTGTGCCCACGCGCCGCAGTATCTTTAGCGCGCCGGACGCAATCAAGTATCGCGGCCTGACGGCTGATCGCCTGCGCGAGATCGGCGTCGACATCGTGGATATCGATGACATCAATGACGAGGGCCTGCTGTTCGACGACAGCCATATCGAGCCTATCGTCAAGAAGTTCTGCGCCGAGGGCGTCGATGGCATCATGCTGTGCCACGCCAACTTTGGCACTGAGTACGTTTGCGCTCGCCTTGCCCGCGAGCTCGGCCTGCCCGTGCTACTGTGGGGCCCGCGCGACGAGCGCCCCGAGCCCGATGGCACCCGTCTGCGCGATAGCCAGTGCGGCCTGTTCGCCACCGGCAAGGTTCTGCGCCGCTTCCAGGTTCCCTTTACCTATATGACCAACTGCCGCCTGACCGATTCCGAGTTCGAGCGCGGCGTCTGGGACTTTTTGGCCGTGTGCAACGTGGTCAAGACCTTCAAGCACACCCGTATTCTGCAGATGGCCACCCGTCCGTTCGACTTCTGGTCGACCATGTGCAACGAGGGCGAGCTGCTCGAGAAGTTCAACATCCAGCTTTCGCCCATCCCCATGACCGAGCTTGTCCAGGCCGTGCGCGACGCCCAGGCCGACGAGCAGGCCATGACCGCCATGCTTGCCCACATCAACGACAGCTTTGAGATCTGCATTCCCGAGGACAAGGTTCCCGCGGTCGCCGGTCTTGCCATCGCCATGAAGCGCTTGGTCGAGAAGTACGGCTGCAACGCCGGTGCCATTCAGTGCTGGAACGCCCTTCAGGACGAGCTGGGCATTATGCCCTGCGCCGCCAACGCCATCCTCAACGAGATGGGCATTCCTATCGTATGCGAGACCGATATCCATGGCGCCGTCACCGCACTGATGGTCGAGGCCGCCGACCTGGGCCGTCACCGTGGCATGTTCGCCGACTGGACCGTGCGCCATCCCGATAACGAGAACGGCGAGCTGCTGCAGCACTGCGGCCCCTGGCCCTGCAGCTGCGCGGCCGTCAAGCCCAAGCTCACCTACCCGCTGGCTTTCGACCACCCCGGTGCGCTGACGGCCGAGGCCAAGCACGGCGAACTCACCCTTGCCCGCTTTGACGGCGACAACGGCGAGTACTCGCTGCTGCTGGGCAACGCCCGCGGCATCGACGGCCCGGCCGGCATGGGCACTTACCTGTGGGTCGAGGTCGACAACCTCAAGCGCCTCGAGGCCAAGATCGTCGAGGGCCCCTATATCCACCACTGCGTCGCTATTCACGCCAACGTGGTGCCGGTGCTTTACGAGGCGTGCAAGTACATCGGCATTGCCCCCGATTTGTATGACCCCATCGAAGAAGACGTTAAAGCCTACCTGCGAGGAGAGTAGAAATGGCAACTATCGAAGAGCTTGAGTCCCTGCGTTGGGACCTTCGCCGCGATTGCGTCGATATCATCATGGCTGGCGCCGGCGGCCACATCGGCGGCGACATGTCGGTGATCGACGCCCTCATGACCCTCTACGCCAACCACCTCAACATTTCGCCCGAGACCGTCGACGATCCCA
>CABUWR010000309.1 GCA_902495265.1 uncultured Collinsella sp.
GCTGAGGTGCCCGCATCGCGTGCGGCGGACATATCGAGCTCGTTGGCGGCGACGATGGAGTCGACACCGTTGCGCAGTGCTGCGGCCATGGCGCGCACGGCCTCCTGGCGCCGCTCATCGCTCGCCGTGGCAAGCGAGGCCGACGCTGCCTTGGCGGCAACGGCAAGATCATGGACATACGTGGCTATATCGACCGACATAGGCGGCCCTTTCTCCTAGAAGTTTGCAACCATGGTAGCCGATTTGCGCATGGCCTCGCCCGCGGCGGTAGAATTGGTCAACCCGAAACACCGCAACGAACGGAAGTACCGCATGGCCCTCATCACTTCGTACCACGTCCCCGGCCTCTATGTCGAAGACCACAGCATCGACGTCCCCCTTGACTGGCGCGGCCTAGAGCCGATGCTGTTGGCCGTCGGCAGTACCATGCGCCGCGGCGCTATGCCGGCACCCATCGCCGGCGCGCCCGAGAGCATCAAGCTCTTCTACCGCGTGGCTTGCGCGCCCGACCGCATCAACGACGATCTGCCGCTGCTCCTGTTTTTGCAGGGCGGCCCCGGTGGCGAGAGCCCGCGTCCGCTGTCGCCCACAAGCGATGGCTGGATCGAGGAGGCCGTCAAGCACTTCCGCGTCGTCCTGCCCGACCAGCGCGGCACCGGGCGCAGCAGCTGTGTAGACGGGCGCACGATCGCGGCTCTGGGCGAGCGCGCGACGGCGGCCGGCTCCGATGCCGCACGCTCGCAGGCGGACTTTCTCAAGCGTCACCTCGCCAGCTCCATCGTGCGCGATTTTGAGTACCTGCGCCTCGTGGACTTTGGCGGCAAGCCGTGGGTCACGCTCGGCCAAAGCTACGGCGGCTTTTTGACGCTGAGCTACCTGTCGCTCTTCCCCGAGGGCGTGGCGGCAAGCTTTACCTGCGGTGGCATCCCCCACGTCCCGGCGAGCGCCAGCGAGGTCTACGCGCACACCTTCCCGCGCATGGCCGCCAAGACGCAGCAGTATTACGACCGCTACCCCGCCGACGTCGAGCGCGTGGCGGCTCTTGCCGATGCGCTTGAGGAGCAGAAGCCCGTGCTGCCCGACGGCTCACCAATGACGGTGGAGCGCCTGCAACTTATGGGCAGCGACTTTGGCATGAAGCCGAGCTTTGAGCGCATGCATTGGATTATCGATCACGCTTTTGTTGACGGCGACGGTACGCTGAGTTGCGGTGCCTCGGCATCCGATAGCTTTTTGATGCGCGCCTTCGAGCGCACCAACACGCGCACGAATCCGCTGTACTGGACGCTTCAGGAGTTCATCTACGCCGACGGCGACACCATGCCCATTCGCTGGGCCGCGGCAGAGGAGAAGGCCCATCGCGCCGAGTTCGACACGCTCGCGCGCCCGCTCATGTTTACCGGCGAGGCCATGTTCCCGTGGATGTTTGAGCAGATGCCCGAGCTTAAGCCGTTTAAACCCGCCATGGACCTGCTGATGGAAGACACCAGCTGGGACAAGATCTACGACCCGCAGCGCCTGGCCTGCAACGAAGTGCCGCTCCAGGCCGCGGTGTATTTCGACGACATGTACGTGGACTCGGGCATGCAGCTCGATACGCTCAGCCGCGTGGGCAACTCGCACGCCTGGGTGACCAACGAGTTCGAGCACGACGGCCTGCACGGAAGCGTGGTATTCAAGCACCTCTTCGACGAAGCCCTCAACCGCGGAGACCTGCGCCGGATCTTCTAGCGAAGGAGTGTCCCCACCTGCCGGCACATAAGGAACGTCCCCAAGTGCCGGCAGAGGGACCCCGCCGCCTCAACGAATTGCGGTGAAATAGGAACTGCTAAAGGCTTTAAAGCCGCCAAACAGGAACTATTTCACCGCAACTTACGATATGCCGGCGTTACGGCCACCGCAGGTAGAAGGCGGAAAGCGAAAACGCC
>CABUWR010000310.1 GCA_902495265.1 uncultured Collinsella sp.
CGGTAAATGGTCTGAATCGCCAGATCGAAGTCCTTCTCCTCGACACCGATAATGATGTTAATCTCGTCGCAGCTCTGCGAAATCATGCGCACGCTCACGCCGGCCTGGCCAAGCATGCCAAACAGGTGGCCAGAGATGCCCGCGCGACCGCGCAGGTTACGGCCGACGGTCGCGATAAGTGCCAGACCCTCGACAACCTCAATCTCGAGCGGCTCGACCTCCTGCTGAATGTCGCCCACGAGCGAGTACAGCGAATCGTGAACGTCCTGCTCCTGCACCACGGCGCCAAAGCGGTCAACACCGGTGGGCATGTGCTCGACGGAAACGTCATAGCGCTCGAAGACCGAAAGCGCACGGCGCATAAAGCCGACACGGGGCTTGGTGCGGTCGCGGGCGACGTTGATGGCGACAAAACCGCGCTTGCCGGTCACGCCGGTAATGATGGGCTCCGCCTCGCCCTCGTCAGCCGTCTCGCTAATGATGGTGCCGGGGTCCTGCGGCGCATTGGTGTTCTTGATGACCAGCGGAATACCCGCCTCGCGCACGGGGAACACGGCCTCCTCGTGCAGGACGCTTGCGCCCATGTACGAAAGCTCGCGCAGCTCCTCGTAGGTAACGCGGGCGATGGGCTGAGCCTCGGGAACAATACGCGGATCGTCAGAATAGAAGCCCGAGACGTCGGTCCAGTTCTCGTACAGATCGGCGCCCAGGCACTTGGCCAGAATCGCGCCGGAAATATCGCCGCCGCCACGGTCGAGCAGCTTGATCTGGCCCTCACGCGTCGCGCCGTAGAAACCGGGCATAACAAAGCCGCCCTGCTGACCGTACTCCTGCACCAGCTCGGAGGTACGATTCATGCTGAGCGTACCGTCGTGATGGAACGCAACGACCGTCGCGGCGTCCAGGAACGGCAGGCCCAGGTACTCGGCCATCAGGCGAGCGGTAAAGTACTCGCCGCGGCTCACAAGCTCCTCGGTGGAGTAGCCGCCTGAGCGGGCGCGCTCGGCAAAGGCCGCAAACTCCTCGCGGATGGGATAGGTGAGCTCCAGCTCGTCAGCGATATCAAAATAGCGCTGGCCAATGTCCTCGAGTAGCTCCTCGCACGACACGTGATACTTAACGTGCGCGTTAACCAGGTAGAGCAGGTCGGTCACCTTGGTGTCGCCCTTAAAGCGGCGGCCGCAGGCGGAAACCACCACAAAACGGCGGGCAGGGTCGGCGTCGACGATGGCCTTGATCTTTTTGAAGTGTTCGGCGTCGGCGACCGACGAGCCGCCAAACTTGGCAATCTTAATCATGGGCTGGAGGTTACCTTTCTAAAAAGCCTCTGCGAACCTATTTTGCGCGCTCTGATACCATGGTTTCACCGATTGGGACCAAGGCATCCGAGGAGCAGTGTTATATGGGAACTTATCATAGTACACGAGGACGCACTTTATCGTGCTCAAGTAAGGTGGCAATCCGTACCGGCATCGCTCCCGACGGGGGTTTGTTTGTCTCGGACGAGCTCGGCACCCAGCAGGTCGATATCAGCTCGCTTGCAGATAAATCGTACTTTGAAATCGCTCAAGATGTGTTGGGAATGTTACTGAATGATTACACGGCCGAAGAAATTTCGGCGTGTGTCGACGAGGCATACCGCGGCACGTTCGCGAGTGAAGAGGTTACGCCGCTCGTCAAACTCGACGCAGCGCCGGGCGCTGACGCCCCTCAGACCTATGTGATGGAGCTCTTTGGCGGCCCCACGAGCGCCTTTAAGGACGTCGCCTTGCAGATGCTCCCCCGCCTCATGGCCCGCACTTCCGCCAAGGACGGCGGCGCCGAGCGCATCATGATCGTCACCGCCACATCGGGCGACACGGGCAAGGCAGCACTCGCCGGTTTTGCCGACGCTCCGGGCACGGGCATCA
>CABUWR010000311.1 GCA_902495265.1 uncultured Collinsella sp.
ACATGCAGATGCTCTACCGCACTATCGAGCCGGCCGGTTCGGCCAAGACGCGCGCGATTGCCCTGCTTGAGGGCTTGGTGCACGATTATTCGCTGCTCGACGGCCTTGCGCACCGTGTGACGACCGAGCTGCCCGAGCGTACCGGCAATCTGGGCCACTTGGCATGGAAGAACCCCTTTACCGGCGAGGTCTCGAACGAGAGCTTCCCCGAGGTCTTTGACCGCGCGCTGCTCGATTACGAGTGCACGGTCGCCCGCTTTATCGAGACCGGCGATATGGAAGCCGTGACCAACCACGTCAATTACAGCGGTCGCGTGCTCGGCGCCGACGAAGAGTTCGACCGCGAGGAGTAGGGCTCGTGCGTGCCCCTTTGCCGAATCCTTACCGGCGCCTCTGGGCAATTGGGGTACGATGAACTAACTGCATATCGGGCGAATACGAAGGGGCCCTGTCCATGAAATACACCAAGCTCGAGCGTAACTGGGTTATGTACGATGTGGGCAACTCGGCCCTCGTGCTGCTCAATACCTCGGTGGTGCCCATCTACTTTAACGCCATCAATACCGGTGCTTCCTCGGCAGACCTGGTGGTCGCCTGGGGCAACGCGCAGACGATTGCCTCGCTGGTCATTGCCATGCTCATGCCCATTCTGGGCGCGCTTGCCGATTACGCCGGCAACAAGATCAAGTTCTTCTTGGGCTTCTTCCTCACGGGCCTGGTTCTTTGCCTGGCGCAGGCTATCCCCATGTCCGCCATGGCATTTTTGACCGTGTACGTGCTGTGCACCATCGGCCTTAACTCTTCTATGACGTTCTACGACGCCATGCTGCCCGACATTACCACCGACGAGCGCATGGACGCCGTGTCCAGCTCGGGCTATGCCTGGGGCTACATCGGTTCCACCGTGCCGTTTATCATCTGTCTGGCACTTATCATGGGTGGCCCCGCTCTTGGCGTCCCTACCATGCTGGCAACGCGTCTGTCGTTTATCATCACTGGTGCCTGGTGGCTCATCTTTACCATGCCGCTCATTCGCACCTATAAGCAAAAGTACGGTCGCGAGCGCGGTCCCGAGGACACCATCGGCCACATCGTGGGCGGCGTGTTCTCCGAGGTCGGGCATACCATGCGCGAGATCGCCCACAACAAGCCCGTGCTGGTCTACATGATCGCGTTCTTCTTCTACATCGACGGTGTGCACACGGTTATTTCCATGGCAACCAGCTACGGATCGGCTCTGGGCATCGATTCGACCCAGCTGGTGCTGGCGCTGCTCGTTACGCAGTTTGTGGCCTTTCCGTCCGCCATCATCTACGGCAAGCTCGCCGGTCGCGTGGGCACGCTCAACATGATCATGGTGGCCGTCGCCGCCTATATGGGCATCGTGCTCTTTGCCGCGTTTTTCTTGAAGACCGCCTTTGAGTTTTGGGTGCTCGCTATTTTGGTCGGCCTGTTCCAAGGCGGCGTGCAGGCGCTGAGCCGCAGCTACTTCGGTCGTATTATCCCTAAGGAAAAGTCCAACGAGTACTACGGCTTCTTCGATATCTTTGGCCGTTACGCAAGCGTTATGGGCACCTTCCTGGTGTCGGTTGTCACCTCGCTGACCGGCAACCCGTCGCTGGGCGTCCTTTCCATTGGCGTACTGCTGATCGTTGGCTTTATGCTGCTGGTTCGCCTGTCCCGCATGACTCGGGCGGCGGAGCATGCCGCATAGGAGCGAGCGGCTATTGTGCCTGTCCACGGTACTCTTTTGGGGTTATCCGCAATAAACATTGCGACTTGCGAGCAATGATTTGCCCAAGTGGGTATGATGGAATCAGCTAGGTCGCGGGGCGTCGCCTGTGTTTGGCGGCGCCCCGTTTTTGTGTTGCAGGGAGGGAAGG
>CABUWR010000312.1 GCA_902495265.1 uncultured Collinsella sp.
GCATCACAATCTGGCTGTTCTGGTGCAGCAGCGGGTAGTTCTCGTCGCGCGTGACGACGCCACCGCCGGTGGAGAGCACCAGGCCGCTGCGCTTGGAGATGTCGGCCAGGGCCGCCGTCTCCTGCTCGCGGAAGGCCGGCTCGCCGCGCTCGACGATAAAGTCGGCGCAAGGCATGCCCAGACGCTCCTCGAGGGCGCGGTCCAGGTCGATGTGCTCGCGGCCGGTGAGCAGGGCGATCTGCTCACCCACGCGGGTTTTGCCCGAGCCCGGCATGCCGATTAGGGCAATGTTCTGCTCGCGGTGAGACAGGCGCTCCGTCACATCCAGGATGCGCTCGCGCGGTGTGACCTGGCCGGTATAGCGCTCGACGGCTTGCGCCGCCTGGGCCACAAGCATGAGCAAGCCGCCGATGCAGGGGATGCCGCGACGTTCGGCCTCGAGCATGAGTCCCGTGCGGGCGGGGTTATAGACGATATCGATTACGCCCTCGAGCGCGTCGAGACCCTCGAGCGTGCAGGGGGCGTCGGGGCAGTGGGGAAACATGCCGGCAGGCGTGCAGTTGACGAGCAGCGCGGCGTCGGACTGCTGCGCGATGTTGTCGTAGTTGACCTCGCTCGCGCGTCCCACGGGCACCACGATCGCGCCCAGGTCGTCCAGCACCATACTTGCCGTGGTGCCGGCGCCTCCGGTGGCTCCGAGCACGAGGACCTTCTTGCCGGCAATCTCCACACCCAGCTCCTCGACCAGGCACTGGAAACCGAAGTAGTCGGTATTGTCGCCGCGCAGGCGGCCATCGGGCAGACGCGTGATCGTGTTGACGTTACCCATGCGTTCGGCGAGCGGGCTCAGCTCGTCCAGGTAGTCCATGACGGCGCGCTTGTAGGGGATGGTCACGTTGGCGCCCTCCCACTCGTCGCCCGTCATAAAGGCCTCGAGGTCCTCGGGCTCGCGCTCAAAACGCACGTACTCAAGCCCCGCGAGTTCCCTGTAGATGGTCGGGGTGTAGCTGTGGCCCAGCACGCGGCCCAGCACGCCGTAGGGACGGGTTGCGGCGGTATCGGTCATCTAGAGCACCTCCGTGTAGCTGCCAAAGTAGGTGAAACTCTCGCACACATCGTCGATCGAATCGAGTAGGTCGTCGAGGGCCTTGCTGCCAAAGGGGCAGTCCAGGTCAAAGTAGAACATAAACTCAAAGTCGCGCCCGGGGATGGGGCGGCTCTCGAGCTTGATAAGGTTGATGTTGAGCGCATAGAAGCGCTCGAGCACGCGATAGAGGGCGCCCGGTTCGTTGGCCGTGGTGATCATGAGCGAGGTACGGTTTGCGCCGGGGTAGACGCGTGGCTCGCGGCTGATGACGACAAAGCGCGTGTAGTTGTTGTCCGAGTCCTGAATGTTGGGCTCCAGCACCTCCAGACCGTAGAGCACCGCGCAACTGCGCGAGGCGATGGCGGCGACGTCGGTGCGCTCGGAGTTGGCGACCATCTCGGCCGACATGGCCGTGTTGGGATACTTGGTGGCGTGCAGATCGTGCGCCTCGATAAAGCCGGCGCATTGCGCGATGGCCTGACCGTGGCTAAAGACCTCGCGAACATCCTGCAGCTTGGTGCCGGGCTTGACGAGTAGGTTGTGGTCGATCTTGAGGCGCAGCGAGCGCACAATGTGGAAGTCGAACTGCGCGAGCAGGTCGTAGACCGCGTTGACCGAGCCCGCGGTGGAGTTTTCGATGGGTAGTACGCCGAACTCGCAGAAGCCGTCTAGCACGGCGCGCATGACACCTTCGAAGGTCTCGAAGAACGCGATATCGGGCACGTCGAAGAGCTTGCACGCGGCGATTTGGCTGTAGGCACCCTCTACGCCCTGGCAGGCGACGCTGGC
>CABUWR010000313.1 GCA_902495265.1 uncultured Collinsella sp.
CATTGCGGGCTCCCCTCCGGGCGCTATTTGCCGTTGGACACGACCGTCTGGCCCTCGACACCGTTAAACCCAAACAGCATGTCGAGCACCTGGATGTACCACGGCGCGTCCTTACCGACTTCTTCGATTTCCTTGGCAACTTCGCTGGCCTTCTTGGCGTTCGACGACTTCTTGCTCGACGACGAGTCCGAATCGTCATCCAAGCCCAGCACGTCAATCTTGGTCTCGCCGGGCATCACCAGGCCCAGGTCCTCGGATGCCGCGTCCTTGATACCCTCCTCCGAGAGCAGCTTGTCGACGCTTTTTTGCAGCTCATCATTGTATTGCTGACGAATCTCGACCTGCTTGGCCAAGATATCGCTCGAACGCTTTGCCACGTACAGATCGCGCACGGGGAAATACAGGCTCACGAGCACCAGGGCAACGACAATGCCGATAAACAGCGGGCGCAGAGAGCCATGCGTAAAGTCATAGATCGCCTTGACCACCGCATTGTCATTGGCATAGCGCATAAAGTCCGAGCCCGAAAGACGGCTCGAGGGCCTGCTCGACCTATCGTGCGTTTGAGCCGACAAGCGCTGAGCATGCGACGAACGTGCCGGGCGCACTGGTCCATCTGTCGAAGTATTCGCTTGAGCATTGGGGCGCGAGGTACTTGTCGGGCGCTGCATGGAGCAATCGACGCCGGCGTAGTCGGACCCGCCGAGCTGCACGGTACCCGCGCGGCGAGGCGACGGCTCGCGCGAGCCGGCGGAATAATACCTGTTGTCGTAAATCTGATCCATGTGCGCCTTGTGCGGTTGAGGTTTGTTTGCGCTAAGTCCTTTAGTTATAGCACGAGCGCCCGCACCGCCTTCGCCAGCCTTTGCTCGACATAAAAAAGGCGCTGAGCCACACGGCCCAGCGCCCAATGGCGGCCATCAGAGGTGGAGCGGAGCCGAGTCAACCCCGCCTCCGCACACGCCGCTGCCTAGCGAATGTTGTAGAACGCGGCCTTGCCGGCGTAGCGCGCGCTGCCCTCGAGTTCGTCCTCGATACGGATGAGCTGGTTGTACTTGGCGATACGGTCGCTGCGGCACGGGGCGCCCGACTTGATCTGGCCGGCGTTAACACCCACGACCAGGTCAGCGATGGTGGAGTCCTCGGTCTCGCCGGAACGGTGGCTCACGATGCAAGCATAGCCGGCCTCCTTGGCGGTTTCGATGGCCTCGAGTGACTCGGTGAGCGTGCCGATCTGGTTGACCTTGACCAGAATCGCGTTGGCGGCGCCCAGCTCGATGCCCTTCTTGAGGCGCTCGGTGTTGGTGACGAACAGGTCGTCGCCCACCAGCTGCACCTTGTTGCCAATGCGACGGGTAAGCTCAACCCAGCCGTCCCAGTCCTCCTCTGCCATGCCGTCCTCGATGGAGATGATGGGATAGGTGTCGACGAGCTTCTCCCAGTAATCGACCATCTGGGCGCTCGTATACTCAACGCCCTCGCCCTTGAGCTCGTACATGCCGGTCTCGGCGTTGTAAAACTCGGTGGAAGCCGGATCCATGGCGTACATGAAGTCAACGCCGGGCTTAAAGCCGGCCTTCTCGACGGCCTTGGTGATGTACTCGAACGGCTCGGCATTGGTCTTAAGGTTGGGGGCAAAGCCGCCCTCGTCGCCCACGCCGCCGCCCAGGCCGGCCTCGTGCAGCACGCCCTTGAGGGTGTGGTAGACCTCGGCGCACCAGCGCAGGCCCTCGGCAAAGCTCGGGGCGCCCACCGGCATGATCATGAACTCCTGGAAGTCGACGTTGTTGTCGGCATGCACGCCGCCGTTGAGGATGTTCATCATGGGCGTGGGCAGCAGATGAGCGTTGACGCCGCCCAGGTACTGGTACAG
>CABUWR010000314.1 GCA_902495265.1 uncultured Collinsella sp.
CTCGTGGGGCTCACGGCGGTGGTCATCGTGGTGATGATCGCCGGCTTTGCGAGCCACCAGGACAAGGCGCGCGTGTACATGATGGTCATCCACTACACGGGCCAGACTACCGGTGATGATATCGTGCGTGCATTTGGGCGCACCAAGTTCACCGTCAAGTCCAAGACCATGCGCGGCGACAAGGTGGAGATGGCTGTGGAGGTGTTCTCGGACGGCGTTGACATGCCTTATGCGGACGCCATTCGCGCGCTCGACGGCGTGGAAGACCTGACGCTTATCCAATACAACGGCGAATATCACGGGTAGCTTTTAGTTCCGGCGTTCTAACGAACGCCGGACCGCTCGACGTTGCGCGGGCATCTGCCGGGCTATTATGTTCCGGCGTTCTGACGAACGCCGGACCGCTCGACGCTGCGCACGCATCTGCCGGGCGATCTGCCGCTCAAACCGTCGCTCGCGTACATGAAGTACGCGTCGCTCCTCTTTCGCGGCACCTCGCCACGGCGGCTGCGCGCTCGCTGACGTTTGCTTGACCTGGGCTGTTGAAATGATCCATGTGGCTCGCCCCATTTGCTCAATTTGCCGGTTTGGGTTGGGTATCATTGTGTAAGCGATTTCAACGACAGGGGTGCTCGTGGTAAAGATGAAAGATGTGGCCGAGCTGGCAGGCGTTTCGAGCGCCGCGGTCTCGCGCTACCTCAACGGTGGGTATATCTCGGCGGACAAGGCCGAGCGTATTAAGCAGGCGATTGAGCTGACCGGATATGTGCGGTCTAACCAGGCTCGTGCGCTACGCACCGGCTCCACCAAGCTCATCGGCGTCATCGTGCCCAAGATCAACTCGGAATCCGTGAGCCGCATTACCGCCGGCATTGGCCAGGTGCTCGGTCGCCGTGGCTACCAGATGCTGCTTGCCAATACCGACAACGCGGCCGAGCGTGAGCTCGAGTATCTCGACCTGTTCCAGAACCATCCGGTCGATGGCATTGTGCTGGTGGCAACCATCATCACCGACGAGCACCGTCGCGCGATTGAGTCGTGCCGCGTGCCCATTGTGCTGATCGGCCAACATGTTGAGGACGCGGCTTGCGTCTACCATGACGATTACGAGGCCGCCTTTGAGCTGGGCCAGGCGCTTGCGGGTCGCGTGGACGGCAAGATTGCCTACATTGGAGTTACCGAGGAGGACCGCGCTGCTGGTTATGACCGCCGTCGCGGTTTTGAGGCCGGCCTGCGCGCCGCGGGTAACCCGCTCGATGCCGCCTTGATTCGCCTGGGCTCGTTTACGCTCGACTCGGGCTATAGTGCGGCGCGTGAACTGCTTTCTGTTGCTCCTGATGTTTCGTTTATCGCGTGCGCGACCGACACCATGGCGGCGGGCGCGCTTCGTGCCATCGATGAGGTTCGCGGCATGGGCGAGGGCATACACCGCGTGAGTGGTTTTGGCGACAACGCATTTTTGCGCGCGCTGACGGGCGGCATTCCCACCGTGCATTATGGTTACCTGACCAGTGGCGTCGAGGCCACCAGCATGCTGCTCGACGCGCTCGATGGCGAGGAGGGGGACAGCGGCTTAATGACGCTCAAGCTCGGCCATCAGCTTATGAATGTCTAGACTTTGGGCGCGTCTGCCTGCCTCTGAATCGCCTATTTTTGCAGTTAAACTACCCGGCTCGGACGGCACTGTGCTGCAGCAGCCGGCGCGCGAGATCGAACGTCATTATGTCTCGGTGCGTGTGGGGGGGAGGGCTCGCTGGGGATTGCTGGCGATACCTGCTTTGACGTTGTTGTCGACGGTGTCGACGGCGCGTTTACCGCGACCGTTGATAGCGAGCTTAAGCTGGCGTTTATGCCCGCCGAGGGC
>CABUWR010000315.1 GCA_902495265.1 uncultured Collinsella sp.
AACAAGAGCGAACTTGCCAATATGCCGGAGCTCAAGGAGCTCGCCTCAAAGCGTAAGACCTATGTGAAGCTCAAGTCCGAGATGACCAAACTCTACGCCCAGCGCAAGGATCTGGACATTGAGCTCGACGACCTCAACACCACCGAGATCCAGACCAATAACGCCATCGAGGCTGCCAAGAAGCGTCACGTCGACGGCTCTGATTACCGCGAGGTGCAGGACCTGGAGAATGAGCTTGCCACCCTGGCCAAGCGTCTGGACAAGATCGAGCACACCCGCAAGGATGTCGTTGTCGCCCATAAGGAAGCGCTCGACCGCGAGGCTCGCGCGCAGGCCATTATCGCCAAATTCGAGGAGGGCGTGAAGGCCGACACCAAGGCCGCACGAGCCAAGGCCGCCGACCTGCAGGCCCAGATCGATGCTGCAACCAAGGAGCGCACCGCCCTTGCCACCACGCTACCGACCGACGTGTTCACCGACTACGAGCGCCTGCTCAAGCAGTTCCGCGGCCTTGCCGTCGAAACCATCCAGGGCAACATCCCCACGGTCTGCCACACCGCGCTGCAGGCATCGTCCATGAGCGACCTCAACCACGACGGCAGCGAGATTACGCATTGCCCCTACTGCCACCGCCTGCTGGTGCTCCCGAGCAAGGAAGCTTAAATGATGACGGCGGCACCCAACAATTCAATGCAACTTGAGGGAAAAACGATCCTGCTGGGCATTACCGGCGGGATCGCCGCCTATAAGTCGTGCAATATCGTGCGCCTGCTGCAAAAGCGCGGCGCGCGCGTCAAGGTCGTTATGAGCGAGCATGCCACGGAGTTTGTGGGCCCGCTCACCTTCCGTGCGCTCACCAACGAGCCCGTTGCCGTGGGCCTATTCGACGACCCCTCCGACCCTATCCACCACATTTCGCTCGCGCAGGAACCCGACCTGGTGGTCGTGGCGCCTGCCACGGCAAATATCATCGCTAAGATGGCCAACGGCATTGCCGATGACCTCATCTCCACGACGCTGCTCGCCACGCCGCGACCCATTGTGATCGCGCCTGCCATGAACAACGGCATGTGGAAGGCGCCGGCAACCCAGGCCAATATGGCCACGCTGCGCGACCGCGGGGTGCACGTGGTTGGCCCCGGTAGTGGCTACCTTGCCTGCGGCGACGTGGACACGGGGCGCATGAGCGAGCCCGGGGACATTGTCGAAGCCATCTGCGAGGTGCTCAATCCCGTGCCGCAAGACCTGGCGGGCAAGCGCATCGTGATCACCGCCGGCCCCACGCATGAGCCAATCGATCCGGTGCGTTTTATCGGCAACCGGTCGTCGGGCAAGATGGGCATCGCACTGGCAGGGGAGGCCGTACGCCGCGGCGCTGCGGTCACGCTCGTGCTGGGGCCGACGTCACTCGACGTGGGTCGCGGCGTGGAGTGTGTACGCGTGCAGACCGCCGCAGAGATGCTGCAGGCGGCGCTAGGTGCCTTTAAGACGGCCGATGCGGCCATATGCGCGGCGGCTGTCGCCGACTACACCCCCGTATCCCCTGCGGACCACAAGCTCAAAAAGGCCAACGAACGCTTGGATCGCATCGAACTGGTCGAGACCGTTGATATTTTGGCTGAGCTCTCACGCCAGAAGGGCGAGCGCCGTGTGATCGGATTTGCAGCTGAGACCGATAACGTCGTAGAGTACGCTGAGCGTAAATTGGCCCGCAAGGGCTGCGATGCGATCATCGCCAACGATGTCTCGCGCGCCGATTCTGGCTTTGGAACCGACACCAACAAGGCCTGGATTGTGAGCACAGCGGGTACACAGGAACTTCCCGTGCTAACAAAACCCCAGCTCGCAGAT
>CABUWR010000316.1 GCA_902495265.1 uncultured Collinsella sp.
CGCGCAGCGTCGGCTGGTTACGCGGTTTGGTAAAACCGCGTAACTCTACAGCTCCGTTACTTCAACGCTGTTGTAGACCTCGTCCCAGCGATCCATGACCAGGTGGCCGGTCTTGGGATCCATGGCGTTGAGCTTGCCGCAGGTATTGGCGGTCTTGAGCACCGTGACGTCGTCGGCACCAGCAGCAATCGCATGCGCAAAGCCGGCGATGGTCGAGTCGCCGGAACCCGTCGCGTTCACTGCCGCAATCGCGGGCGTCTTGGCGCGGAACGCGCGGCCCTCATGGAAGCCCACCGAACCGGCAGCGCCCATCGAAACGACAACCCAGGGAATACCGGCAAAGCGGCCATCGGCGGCAAGCGCCTCGCGCAGGGCATCGACATCATCGGTCGTAAAGGACGTACCCAGCAGGCCGTTAATCTCGGTCAGGTTGGGCTTTACGAGCTCAGGCTTAGCGTCGGACTCCAGCGCGGCCTCCAGCGATGCACCCGAGGTATCGAGCAGCACCTTGGCGCCCGCCTCCTCGGCGATCTTGACGAGCTCGGCATAGTAGCCGGCATCGACGCCACGCGGCAGCGAGCCCGAAAGCGTCACAACGTCCGCCTTCGCTGCAAGCTCGGCAAACTTGGCCGTAAAGGCCTCGAGCTCGGCCGGGGCGATCTGCGGGCCGCTCTCCAGCAGCTCGGTCTGATTACCCTCGTGCAGGATATTCAGGCAAATGCGCGTCTCACCGGCGATGGGCACAAAGTCGTTCTTGACGCCATCGGCATCCATGAGCTCGGCCATATAGGCACCCATGTGGCCGCCGAGCAGACCGGTCGCGAGCACGTCGTCGCCCAGCTGCAGCAGCACGCGGCTCACGTTGAGACCCTTGCCGCCGGCAGTTTTTTCGGGCGTCACGCGGTTCACGTCGTCGATGATCAACTTGTCGAGCTGATAGCGCGTATCAATCGACGGGTTCATGGTAACGGTCAGAATCATATTGAACTCCTGTTTCCGGGGCGGCATGACCCACCCCAAACATACGATAGCTCGTTAAAGGATCTCGATCTCAAAGCCGCGGGTGACGGTCTCCCCCGGCTTGGCCACCAGGCAGCCACGCTTGTGCTCCAGAATATCGTCCTCGTCGGAGCAGGTGGACAGGCCGCCCCACGGTTCCACGGCCACAAAGTCACCCTCGGGCTTGCTCCACACAATCAGGTACGGCATATCGGGGAACGTCAGGCGCACGCCCTTGTCCTCGGTCTTCTTGGTCAGCGTAACCACGCGGCTCTCGAGCACGTCAAAGATGGTCTCCGCGAAGTCAAAGAGTTCGTGGGTCAGCGGCAGGTCATGGCCAACCATCGGGTTCTTGCTGCGATGCTCAACATCAATCAGGCCCGTCGAGGGAACGGCAGTACAGAGCTCGGCGGCCTCGCGCTGCTCAAAACGGAGCTCGTAGTCGTCATAGGACTCGCCCTCGTCAAGCGGGCACTTAAAGCCAGGGTGACCGCCCACAAAGAACGGCATGTCCTCGGTGCCCTCATTGGTCACCTCGTACGACACGGTCACTTTAGCCGCATCAATCGTGTAACGAGCAACGATCTTAAACGGATACGGGTACTGCTCGAGCAACTCGGCATGGTCGGCAGAGCTTAGGCTCAGCGCGACCATGTTGTCGCCCTGCTCCTCGAGCTTCCACTCCTGTTTGCGAGCAAAGCCGTGACGGGCAAGCTTGACATCGCGGCCGCCCATGGTCATTGCACGACCGTCACGAAGGCCGCCGCAGATCGGGAAACAAATGGGTGCCTGGCCCGACCAGACCGCCGGGTCACCCTGCCACAGATACTCGCGACCGTCGGCCACAATTGA
>CABUWR010000317.1 GCA_902495265.1 uncultured Collinsella sp.
ATCGAGCGCGCACCGGTCAAGTTGCTAATTCCCACCGGCACGCTCATCTTGCCGGCGTTGCTTCTGTCCATATTGGGCCCGCTGCTGGGAGCAGGCGGGATGATGTAGGGAGGAATACATGAACACGATGACCGACATTGCGGGCAAGGCTTGGAGCTGGGCTTTTTGCCGGGCAATCCGCGCTCGCCAGCGTGCCAAGGCGCTGTTGCGGGAGGAGAGCGCGCAGGGCACCACCGAATACGCCATCTTGGTCGGCGTGCTCGTAGTGATCGCGATTATCGCCATCGTCGCGTTTAAGAGCAAAGTCGAAGAACTATGGAACGCGATCAAAGACGGCATCAACAGCCTGTAGGAGGCAGGCGGCCTGTTGGTTCGCCGCTGATACTCGTCTGTTTGCTCGTGGCAATAGCGGCGACGCTTTGGGGGCTGGGCGTTGCGCGGCAGCAGCGTCCAGGCGCTACTGCCGATTTGGGATCGGGCTCGGCGGCGGTGTCACAAGCGGAAGGCGCGGGAGATATGGGCGGTCAGGATGCCGCCGTCACGGCTCGGACCTTTTTGCAGGCGCTCGACGAGCGGGCCGCCAGCGCGACGAAGCCGTCTGCGGACAACGCGATTGCGGTTCGACTCGCATGGTCCGAGGGCCGGCCGATGACCGAGGCGGCGGCAGACCTGTTGCGCGCCTACCGCGAGGTGCCCACGGCCCAGCTCGCCCTGAGCGGCTATCTCGATATTAAGGGCAACGTATGGGGCGCCATCGTGCGCGATGGGCGAGGCTGGGTCGACATGGTGACGGTTGCCGCGGATGCCGGCGATGCCTCGTGCCGCCTGCGTGCCGTGCGTCTGGTTCCGCAAACAACGGAGTCAAAGGAGGGGTCGTGAAATGCATAACGTCCTGCGTGAGGAATCTGCTCAGTCGACCGTCGAATACGCCATCGTCACCGTGGCGCTGTTATCGATTGTGCTGGCGATTGCGGGGCTTTGGCGCGCTGGCACCGATGGGCGCTTGGCGGCACTGGTCGAGCGGGCAGCGTCTCATGGCGTCGCCCCATCGTCGGTTATCGATGCCGCGACGGGTGCCAAGGACATCGCTCTGTATTGATATCGCGTGCGAGGATCGGGCGCAGTCTACGGTCGAGGCCGCCTTTTTGCTGCCGACGTTTTTGACGCTTATCTTGCTCGCGTTGCAGCCGGTGTGCCTGCTCTATACGCGTGCGGTCATGGAGTCCGCTGCCGCCGAGACCGCACGGCTCATGACTACGACGACGGTGGAGGGCGACGATGACCTTAAGGAGTTCACTCGCCGCAGACTTGCTGCGGTGCCCAACGTCTCAATTTTTCATGCCGGCGGGCCGCTGTCGTGGGATATCGAGTTGGGGCGGGCCGGTGCCAGCGGCGTTTCGTCCGTGTCTGTTGCCGGCGAGGTTAAGCCGCTGCCCGTGATCGGTGCATTTGCGCGGGCCATGGGCAGCGCGGGTGAGGGCGGCTATGTCGAGCTCAAGGTCGACGTCTCGTATCGATCGCGTCCCGAATGGCTGGAGGGAGATTATGATTCATGGATTGCTACATGGGATTAGGCGCTGCCTGCTGCGGGTGACGCAAGGGTTTGCTGCCCGCCGTCGACCAGGCGCTCGTCGCAAGCGGGGCGGCTTTATGGGCCGTGCCGGTATCGACTTGTTTATCGAAGACGGTGCCTATACCACGCTCTCCTCTGCGGTTGTCATTCTGGTGGTGCTTACGCTGCTGTTTTCGTCGATCGCGGCGATATGGAGCATGTCGCGCGCCGGAGACACCCAGGTGGCGGCCGATAGCGGTGCACTGGCGGG
>CABUWR010000318.1 GCA_902495265.1 uncultured Collinsella sp.
AATATCGATGCCCAGGTGCTCGCACAGGTGCGCGACGCCGGCGCCCTTGTCGACGCCCAGGTTCATAAAGTCGATCCACTCGCGTCCCGCATTGGTGACATAGAGTCGGTCCGAGAATGCCGGGCTGTAGTCGTCGCGGAACGCGGGCTCGGCATCATAGGCGGGGAAGAAGATCGAGATCTTGTTGGACTCGATATCAAGGCCCTCAAAGCTGTCGACGTAGTTGATTGTGTTGTAGTAGACGCTGATCTCGTCGTGGTATTGATGGTCGCGGGCAAGTACGTAGAACTCGTCGAAGCAGCACAGGACGGGGACAGCGCGCGGATCCTCCGAGGCGCGGCTCAGGACCTGCTGATACAGCTCCACGTCAATATTGCTCTTATAGATATAGCTGCCGCGATAGATCACGCACGCTCCGTTGTCGGGACAAAAGGCGAGGCGGTTCTTGATGCCCTCGAACATCTCCTCGAGCTTGGGGGCGGGACGTCCGCTGGCGGGGCAGAATACGATGCCGGCGTCGGCGAGCTTGTCCAGGCGCTCATCAAGACCCTGGGGCAGCACACGCTCGTCGGTCAGCAGCGTCTTGTCCATATCGACGGCGAGAATCTTAATGTTGCCGATGTTGGCGTCCGATTCGTAAGTTTGCATAAAAATGCGCCTTTCGTTTCGAGATTGTTTCAGACGTTATAACCATCAACTCGTAGTCGGTCGTATTTTCGCAGGATTGGTGCGCGTTTGCATCACCATTCACAAAGTAATGAAAAAACTTTTCAGAAATTTGAATTTGTCGCTTGCGCAGCGTGCACTTTATCGTAATATAGCGAACATCGAAAACGGAGACGGAAAAACAACCGCTTACCGAGGAAAAGGTACCGTTTACGATATTAGAATTGCGCCCGGCGATAGGTGAAAGGAGAGGCAGATGCAGTTCGTTAAGATCATCACCACTGCAGACAATGCCATCCGACGCCAGCGCGCAATTTCCCGACGACGATAACAATCGTCTCTGTCCGCATGGGGTGAAATGCCCCAACAGAGTCATTTTGAGGTCGTTGGGTTTTAGCACGACATAGACGCATGTTTCTAGGGCATGTTGTGCTGCTTTTTGCTATTTAACCTGATATTGCACGGTTTTTGACCTCGAAATGACTTGCAACTGACCGATGTTCTAACTAGCTACCAAGGGCGAAAGGAAACAGCCATGAGCAAGGAAAAAGTCGTTCTCGCATATTCCGGTGGTCTTGATACATCCGTATGTGTCAAGTGGCTCCAGGACGAGAAGAATCTCGATGTCGTTTGCGTCTGCGGCAACGTTGGCCAGGAGGAGACCGGCCTGGATGCCAAGAAGCAGAAGGCGCTCGACCTGGGCGTTCTCGATTGCCAGGTGCTCGACCTGCGCGACGAGTTCTCCGATGAGTTCCTGACCAAAGCCATCGCCGCAAACTCCATGTACGAGAACAAGTACCCGCTGCTCTCCGCCCTGTCTCGCCCGCTGCTCGCCAAGAAGCTTGTCGAGGTCGCCCACGAGTTTGGCGCGACCTACGTCGCCCACGGCTGCACTGGCAAAGGTAACGATCAGGTCCGTTTTGAGGCCGCCGTCAAGGCCCTCGACCCCGAGCTCAAGGTTATCGCCCCGGTTCGCGAGTGGGATCTGAAGTGCCGTCCCGACGAGGTCGCCTATGCCCACGCCCACAACGTGCCGGTTCCCGAGGGTGCCAACGACAACCCCTACTCCATCGACGACAACCTGTGGGGTCGCGCCATCGAGTGCGGTCACCTGGAGGACCCTTGGAATGAGCCGCTCGATGACGCTTGGGTTATG
>CABUWR010000319.1 GCA_902495265.1 uncultured Collinsella sp.
CCGGGCCGTCCCTCGTTTATTGCATGTCAGCTTTGCGCGCAGTGCTTACTTGACCACCAGGTTGACCAGCTTGCCGGGTACGCAGATGGCCTTGACGACCGTCTTGTCCTCAAGCCACTTAGCAACGGCTTCCTCAGCAGCAGCCTGCATCTCCTCGTTGGAGGCGTCGCGGGCGACGTCGATGCGGCCACGGACCTTACCGAGCACCTGGACGACAATCTGCACCGTGTCCTCGATGGACTCGGCCAGGTCGAACTCGGGCCAGGCGGCGGTGTAGGCGTTGCCCTCGCAGCCGAGTGCTTCGTGCCACAGCTCGTCGGCCCAGAACGGGCAGATGGGGGCAAGGACGCTCACGATGTCCTTGGCCACGCCGTAGCACAGGGCCTTGTCGCGATCAGCGCCCTCGGTGGCGTTGAGGTAGGCGCTCGCGGCGTTGACGAGCTCCATGACGGCAGAGATCGCGGTGTTGAACTGGCCGCGATCGAAGTCCTCGGTGCACTTGGCAATGGTGCGGTGACGCTCGCGATAGAGCTTCATCGCGACCTCGTCGAGCGCGGACTTGTCAAAGGCCACGTTGGCGTCGCCGGACTGGACGAGCTGCCACACGATACGCCAGGCGCGCTTAATGAAGCGGTTAGCGCCCTCGACGGCCTTGGGATCCCAGTCGAAGTCCTTCTCGGGCGGGGCGATAAACAGGATAGCCAGACGCATGGTGTCGGCGCCATAGGGCTCGATGACCGAGCTCGGGGGCACGACGTTGCCCTTGGACTTGGACATGGTGTCGCCGTTCTCGTCCTTGACCATGCCCTGGCACAGCAGGTTGGTGAAGGGCTCGTCCACGCTCAGCAGGCCCAGGTCGCGCAGCGCCTTGGTGAAGAAGCGGCTGTAGAGCAGGTGCAGAATAGCGTGCTCGATGCCGCCGATGTAGTTATCGACGGGCATCCAACGGTCGGCGGCCTCGCGGGAGAAGGGCAGCTCGGTGTTGTGCGGGTCGGTATAGCGCAGGTAATACCAGCTGGAGCAGGTGAAGGTGTCCATGGTATCGGTCTCACGCTTGGCCGGGCGACCGCAGACCGGGCAGGTGGTCTCGTAGAACTCCTTACACTCGGCGAGGGTCTCGCCGGCGCCCAGGTCCAGGTTCTCGGGCAGCGTCACCGGCAGCTGGTCCTCGGGCACGGGCACGATGCCGCAGTGCTCGCAGTGGATGGCCGGGATGGGGTTGCCCCAATAGCGCTGGCGGCTGATGAGCCAGTCGCGCAGGCGGAACTCGACCTTGCGACGGCCGCAGCCCATGGCCTCAAGATCGGCCACGATCGCAGCCTCGCCCTCGGAATGCTTACCGCCGCGCATGCCGGTGTACTTACCGGACTGGACGAGCGTGCCCTCGGCAGCGTGGGCGCAATCCCAGTCGACGGTCTCGGCATGGAAGGTATCGATGGTCTCGCCGCTGGCCTCGACGGCAGCGCGGTCGTCATCGTCCAGGATGATCGGCACAATAGGCAGGTCGTACTTGCGGGCGAACTCAAAGTCGCGCTGGTCGCCGCAGGGAACGGCCATGACGGCGCCGGTGCCATAGTCGGCAACGACATAATCGGCAACCCACACGGGGACCTTCTCGCCGTTGACGGGGTTCACCACGTAGCGGCCGGTAAAGGCACCGTGCTTCTCGAGAGTGCCCTGGGCACGCTCGACGGCAGAGATATGCTTGGAGTCCTCGACGATCTTGGTGACGGCTTCCTCGTATTCCGTGCCCTCGACGAGCTCGTGCAGGCGCGCGTACTCGGGAGCCAGGACAAAGAAGGAGACACCAAA
>CABUWR010000320.1 GCA_902495265.1 uncultured Collinsella sp.
CCTTAGCGGTATCCCCCACCGCAAAGACGCTCGTGTTGTCCTTGGTGTTGATGATGGACACGGCCGAAATCTCGACCGCACCGGCCTGTTTGACCTTGCTGGAAGTGGTCTTGTTCACCGTGTTGACGCCAGCGTTGGCCTCGACCCTGATGTACTTGCCCTCAAGGTCGTCGCCCACCACGAGCGTAGCGCCCGTCTCGCCCTCGATCTTGGTAAAGCCCGAGTACTGCGAGGTGGATGCGGACCACGTGTAGGTGACCTTAGCATCGGCGGGGGCTTGCTGATAATAGCTTATGTACGGAGTCGCCGTCAGGGTATCGCCTATGCTCGGCGTGTCGCTATTCAGCTTGACGCTGTTAAGCTCCATCTGGCCGACGCCCAGCACGGGGCCAGGAATGTAGTTGGCATTGATGCCCGAGCCAGAAGAAACGGACGGACCATAGTAGTCCTTGCCATCAACCGTTACCTTGCAGATGAAGTATTTGCCTTCCATCGCGGCGGTGACGGTGAGCGACTGCTCGTGGCCTACGACCTCGGTGTAGTCGGCGACATTGCTGCTGGCCCTGGTCGTGCCGGCGAGCCAGGTGTAAGTCCAGGTGCCGGGATTGGTAACGGACTGAGTCGAAGTGCCGTACCAGTCGTCCTCGACCTCATCGTACATATTTGCCCAGAGCGTATCGCCCGCGCTGAGCGCGCCCGACTTCGTGGAATAGGAGCTGTCCTTATCCTTGGTGTCCTGGATGAAGACCTTGGCCTCGCTCGAAAGCGTTGTGGCGGACGCGGCGGCAATGGCGTTCTTCTGCTCCGAAGCAGCAGACGCCGCGGCGGAGTTCTCGGACTCAGTCGCGTTGCCTGCGGCGGTGTCGGCACCATTCGCGGCACTCGCAGTTGCGCCCTGATCTGCGCCGGCGCCATCGGCAGCAGCGATCGCCGCCGCACTGTTCGCGCCGGTGTCGGCAGTAGCGCCATCGTCTGCCGCCGCGCCCTCGCCGCCCGTCGCAGCCTGGGTCACGGCCTCGGCAATGCCCTCGGCGCCCTCGGCCCAAAGTTGCGCCGGCGTGGTGCCAAAAGCCATGGCAAAAGCCAAGAATGCAACCAGACCGCGCTTGGCTACGCCGCGGGCAATCGCTCCATGACGACGCCACGAGGCGCGCTGGCGCTCGTCTTCAAACATATCCATTTGTCTCCTATTGTCTGAACTTGGAGCATTGCCCAGCGGCTGCCCCACGTCATCGCGCATATCGCGCTCGAGTACCCCCATCGGGGTCCCCCTTCCCTCCAGAGCCCAACGCGTACCGGCGGCATGCGCCGCGGCCGCGTGCAAGATGGGAGGCGATCCGACTTAACCTTACCGACCCGGGCGCATCGTCCGATCTGCGATGCGAACATCCCGGGCCAAGAGGAATTACGGTTACTGGTACAGCCGGGGATTTGCACCCCGATTCTCCCAAACGCGCAGGAAAACCGCGCATTCGTGCGTCTCCACACCACCATCTAGGCCATCGATTATTACTGTCAGTATGGTAGCACGCAAAAGGGCCCCGCACACAGGCGAAGCCCAAGGTAAAAGCTATGGTTTGCGATAGGAAGAACTGTCGTCGGACCTTGCAAGAACAGCCCGTTTCAAAACTATGCCGGATTACGGCGCTGAATCAGCACCTCGCAACCATACCTGTCATTTTTAAAAACCTACGACTCATCTACCTGCGGTTTTAAAAGTGCGAATTTCGGTATGCTCGAGGTTCGGCACTCCAGCCCCGTAAACCGGCATAGTTTTGTTC
>CABUWR010000321.1 GCA_902495265.1 uncultured Collinsella sp.
CGATAAGCACTATGGCGACCTGCACGTTCTCAACGACATCAACCTGTCGGTCGACCGCGGCGAGGTCGTTGTTGTGATTGGCCCCTCGGGCTCGGGCAAGTCGACCATGTGCCGCACCATCAACCGCCTGGAAACCATCGACTCGGGCGAGATCCTCATCGAGGGCGAGCCCCTGCCGCAGGAAGGCAAGGACCTCGCCCGCATGCGTGCTGAGCTGGGCATGGTGTTCCAACAGTTCAACCTGTTCGCACATATGACCGTACTGCAGAACGTCATGCTGGGACCGGTCGATGTGCTGGGTGTCTCCAAGGACGAGGCCCGCGAGCGCGCCATGGACCTGCTGGGCCGCGTGGGCGTGGCCGAACAGGCCGATAAGGTGCCCGCACAGCTCTCGGGCGGCCAGCAGCAGCGCGTGGCCATCGCCCGCTCGCTTGCCATGCAACCCAAGGCCATGCTCTTTGACGAGCCCACGAGCGCCCTTGACCCCGAGATGATCAACGAGGTGCTCGAGGTCATGGTCCGTCTGGCCCAGCAGGGCATGACGATGATCGTCATCACGCACGAGATGAACTTTGCCCGTCGCGTGGCCGACCGCGTCGTGTTTATGGCCGACGGCCAGATCGTAGAAACCGGCACGCCCGACGAGTTCTTCGACCACCCCCAGACCAAGCGCGCCCAGGACTTCCTCAACTCCATCAAGGGCCACTAACCAGACCGCCCACCCGCCAGCCATGCCCATCCAAACTCGAAAGTTACACCTATGATCGGAACTCGCACTTCATCGTCCTACACCCCGCATGTCGACGTCGCCCCCGCCGACCGTCCGCTCATCCTCGTCGCGCCGCGCTGGGAAGAGGCAGAGCCGTTTTTAACCGAGATGCTCTCCCCCAACGAGGAAATCGCAAGTGTCTTTGTCGATGCCATCCTTGCCGCTGGCGGCCTGCCGCTGCAGATGTCCATCACCGAGGACATTGAGGTCATCCGTCATTACGTTGATATCGCCGACGGCATCGCCATCCCCGGCGGCCCCGACGTCAATCCCAAACGTTGGGGCGATGATCGACCCTACGACCCCACCCTCTGCTGTGAGATCCGCGATAGCTTTGAGTTTAAGCTGGTCGACGAGGTACTTCGCGCCAAGAAGCCGCTCTTTACCACCTGCCGCGGCACGCAGTTGCTCAATGTCGCCACCGGCGGCACCCTGTGCATGGACGTGCCGAGCCTGGGCGCTCGCGAGGGCCGCACGCAGTGGCGCCATACCCACGTGCTCAACGACCCCGTGCATCCCGTCGAGGTTGTGCCGGGCTCGCTGCTCGAACGCGCGGTTGGCGGGCACAGGCTGATCCAGACCAACTCCGCACACCACTGCTGCGTCGATCGTCTGGGTAAAAGCACGCGCTTGGTCGCCAAGGCAACCGACGGCGTTCCCGAGTGCATCGAAGTCGAAGGCCAGCCTTTCTGCCTGGGCGTGCAATGGCACCCCGAGTACACGTGGAAGACGCTCGAGACCGACTTTAACCTGTGGAAGTCGTTTGTCGAGGCAGCGGCAAAGGTTAAGCAGGCCCGCTAGTTCACGGACAGCACAACACAAAAGGGCGCCCCGCCGGCCACATGGTCCGGCGGGGCGCCCTTTTACCTATATGTGGCCGGCACGCAGCCCAAGACCCGCAAGCTCTTATTCGGCCGCCTCGCGCAGGGCCGACATCGTAGCCGCATATTGCTGCTGCAACGCATGCATTCCCTCGCGAGCGCCGTCAACGGCATCGGCGCCGCGCAGC
>CABUWR010000322.1 GCA_902495265.1 uncultured Collinsella sp.
GCGTTGGCGCGTGGTGACGGGTGACGTGCTGGCGAGCGCCTCGCGCGGCCGCGTGCCGGGCGGTCCCTTTGACCTGGTCCTGCTCGATCCGCCCTATGCTTTTGGCGCTGAGCCGGTCGAGGAGCTGCTGCAGAACCTGGCTCAGCAAGGCTTGCTGGCGCAGGGTGCCTACGCGCTCTTTGAGCACGCTGCCGCCGACGCGGGCGCTCACCCGACCGGTTTTGAGACCGTGCGCGAGAAGCGCTACGGCATAACTTCGGTTGACTTGCTGCGCTGGTCGGCCACGAACGGGGCCGACAATGCCGACGACAGCGACAATGACGAGGATGCGCCTTTGGAGGACGCCCATGAATGACACCATCAACCGCGTAATCGTCCCGGGCACCTTCGATCCCATCACGTTTGGCCATATCGACGTCATCCGCCGAGCCCGCCGCATCTTTCCCAGCGTGATTGTCGCCGTGGCTGAATCACAGGGTAAAAACGGCGTGGGTACCACCTTTATGCTTGACGAGCGCGTGGCGCTGGCCCGTGAAGCGCTCGGTGATATTGACGGCGTCGAGGTGCTGCCCTTCACTGGGCTCTTGGTCGATTTTGCCCGCGAACAGGGAGCAGGAGCCGTGGTCAAGGGCCTGCGTGCCATGACCGACTTTGAGTACGAGCTGCAGCAGGCCGACCTCAACTACCGCCTGGATAACGAGTTGGAGTCCATCTTTGTCATGAGTGCGCCGCAGTACGGTTACATCTCGAGCTCGGTGGTTCGCCAGATTGCCTCGCTTGGTAGCGACGTCTCTAATTTTGTTCCGTCTAATGTGGTCAAGGCGCTCAAACATCGCTTTTCGTGACGTTTTTTAATGCCTGGTGGCATGTGGTAAACTAGCACGATGATATGTTACCTATGAAAGGAGACCGGATGCCGGGCGAGAATTTTCCTGGCGACAGGATTGTGAGTCTTGTCGACGAGCTCGAGGGGCTCATCGAAGAGGCTAAGACGCCGTTCGGCAAGAACGCCCAGATGAAGGTTATCGACGCCGACGTCTTCTTTAACATCCTCGACGAGATCCGCATGAGCTATCCCGAGGAATGGCAGAAGTCCCGCCGTATCCTCAAGGAGCGCGAGGAGCTTATGGCTTCCGCCGCCGCTCAGGCCGATTCCATCATCGCCGATGCTCAGCAGCAGGCCCTCACCATTGCCGGTGAGCAGGAAATCGTCCGCTTAGCGCAGCAGCAGGCCGACGATATCCGCGACCGTGCCCAGCAGTATGAACGCGAGACGCGCTATGCCGCCGAGGATTACGCCGAGCAGGTCTTTACGCACCTCGAGGAGAACCTCAAGAGCCTGACCGGCACGGTGACCCGTTGCCGTCAGCAGCTCAACGAGGGTGCCGCCCAACAGAATGGTCAGTGGTAATGGCTGAGTTCCCGAGCGTTACCGTCGATCTTTCCGAGCAGCTCGAGTTTCCCGGAGACTCGTATCCGCTGACCGGCAAGGTCGATGTCGCCACCTATACGGTGGGCGAGAAGGAGTACCAGCTACAGGACGGTATTGACTACGACGTTGTCTTTACCAATGCCGGTACCGGTGTCTTGCTCACGGGTATGGTTCGCGCGCATGCCACCGGCGAGTGCGACCGTTGCCTGGAGCCCGCCTCGTTTGATATCGCCGGCGAGATCGAGGAGTTCTACCTCTTTGAGGAGCCCGAGGATCCCGAGGCTTACGAGGACGGCTACGAGCTCCTGGGTGAGGACCGCATCGTCGATCTGGGTGAGCCC
>CABUWR010000323.1 GCA_902495265.1 uncultured Collinsella sp.
ATAGTTCCCGTTTGGGGCGGCTGCCGGGTTTTTCAGGAACTCTTTCACCGCAACTTATGAGAGGGGGACATCGCCGCCCGTGGCTTTGTAAAGAGTGTCCCTTTTGGCTAGTCGTTTAAGAACGTCCCCGATGACTAAGTTGCAGGTGGTGGCGGTTGTGCTACACTAACGCTGCGTATATGACGCAATCATCTCGATACAGATCAATGATGTCCGTCGTTTTTGTACGGAGCTAGACTGTTTAGCCGCCCTGAAGGTATATGCAGGGAGCATGTGATCACAGGGCTTGAAAAGAAAGTTGAGCAAACACTGTGTCTGATCAACAGCAAGAAAACGAAATAACGACGGCGCAAACCGCTCCCGCTGCACCGGTTGCGTCGGACCAGGTCGCGATGCCCGCGCCGGTGCAGGCCTCGGATCCTGAGGCCCCCAAGGCCGCTTCGACGCCTGCGCCCGCATCGGCTGAGAAGGTCGCGCCTGCCGCTGGCGAGGGAGTTGCCCCTGCCGCCGAAGAGGATGCCGCGCCCGTAAAGCCCAAGCGCACGCGTCGTGCGCCTAAGCCCGCCGCTGACGGCGAGGAGGCCGACAAGCCCAAACGTCGCGCCACGCGCGCGACGCGGGCCAAGCGCACCGTTGCCGATTCCTCCGCGCCGATTTCCGATGAGGTTGCACAGGCCCGTGCGCTGGCGCAAATCAGCGAGGCTCAGGTTGTGCGCGCCCGTCGCCGTGCCGCCGAGCGCGAGGCCGCGGCACTGACCGAGCTTGCAGCGCCGGTCGTCTCCGAAGCGCCTGCGGCCACCGAGGCCCCTGTCGCGGGGCAGCCGACCGATAAGCCGGCTCCGCGCACGCGTCGTCGTGCGGCCAAGTCTCGGCAGGATGCTGAGCAGGCGGCTCAAGAGTCCGGTGAAGCTCCGTCTCGTTCTGCGCTCGGGGAGGGTGCGCAGCCCTCTGAGTCTGCAACACCCGCCGAGGCCAACGAGGTTCCCGTCGTCGATCCCGCTCTTCGCCCGCACCGTCGCGGCCGCAAGCCCAAGGCCTTCGTCGAGGCCGAGAAGGCTGCCGCCGCCGCTGCAGCAGCCGCAGCTCAGGACGCTTCGATGACCGCCGCGCCTGCGCCCGTCGCCGATGCTCCTGCCCAGGGAGCCGCTGCCATCGAAGCCGGAGCACTCGCAGAGGGCGAGCCCGCCGATGTTCGCCCCGGTCGTAGCCGTCGCACGGCCGCTAAGCGCTCGTCCAAGGTCAAGGGTTCGAAAAAGGACGCGTTCGAGGATACTGGCAACGAGGTCGCCGAGGCAACCGTCGACTCCGCTTCCGATGCCGAGAACGCCGGTCAGCCGGCAGCCGAGAAGCCCAAGCGTACGCGCAAGAAGTCTGCAAAGGCCAAGGCCGCCGAGCATCAGGCCGATGCCGATGCCGGTTCCGTCATCGATGGCAAGTCTGACGGCGAGGCCTCGAACAACGCCGATGCCGCTGCCGCCGATGGCGCTACGACCGCCGAGACCGACGAGAACGCCCGCCCCAACCGCCGTCAGCACAAGCGCAACGACGAGCGCAGCGAGCGCAAAGACGAGCGCAACAACGACCGCCGCAACCGTCAGCGCGATCGCAAGCAGCGCAACAAGGAGCGCAACGCCGCCCCGACCGAGCCTACGCTTTCGCGCGAGGAGCTCGCGGCCATGAAGGTCGCCGAGCTGCGCGAAAAGGCCAAGGAGTTCGAGATCGAGACGACCGGCAAGAAGAAGGCCGAGCTCGTCGAGGAAATCTACAC
>CABUWR010000324.1 GCA_902495265.1 uncultured Collinsella sp.
AGCGCACGCTCCCCCGCCGATAGCTCGCGCGAGCGACGGCAGCGCGATAGCAGCACGCGCCCGCCGCCGATGAGCATGACCGGCGAATAGGACAGCACCACGGCATGGTCGCCGGCACGCAGCGGCAGCGGTTCCTCCAAGCGTACCTGCACCACTCGCGACTCGCCCACCGCCATGGGGGCCTCGCCCTCCATGAGCATGATGCGGCCGACAACCTCGGCCGTACCCGCCATCACGTGCACACGCGCACCCGACTCGAGCACGCGTGGCTTGGCTCCTTCGCGACCCAGATACGTAAACGTCATCATAAAGCGCAGCGTCTGGCCAAAGCGACCCTCCACGCCGAGCATCTCACCGCGACCGAGCGCGGCGACAGCATCGCCCACCAAGTTGAGCGCCACGCGCTGTCCGGGCAGCGCCAGCGGCGTGTCACCATGCACCTGAATCCCGCGCACGCGACAGACCGTACGCGACGGCAAGGCCATCAGCTCGTCGCCCACCGCAACCGGCGCATCGTGCAGCGTTCCCGTCACGACGGTGCCGACGCCCTTGATCGTAAAGCAGCGGTCAATCGGCAGGCGCGGCGCGGCATCGCCACGCTCGGCACGCTCGCGACAGGAATCCCAGCAGGCACTTACCTGCTCGTCGAGCACCGCAAGGAGCCCGTCGATCCCCTCGCCCGTCTTAGACGACACGGGCACAATCGGCGCGCCCGCAAACACGGTACCCGACAAAAAGTCATCGACATCGAGCTCGGCAAGCTCGGTCATCTCGGCATCGGCCAGATCGCGCATGGTCAGCGCCACCACCATATGCGTGACGCCCAGCAACTCCAGCACGTGCACGTGCTCGCGCGTCTGCGGCATTACGCCCTCGACGGCAGAGACCACCAGCACGGCCACGTCGATACCCGTGGCACCCTGCACCATGGCGCGCAGGTAATGCGCGTGGCCCGGCACATCAACCAGGCCGACGATCTTGCCGCTCGGCAGTGCCAGCTCGCCAAAACCCAGCTCCACCGTCATGCCGCGACGACGTTCGACCTCCAGGCGATCGGGATTCTTGCCGGTCAGCGCCTCGATCAGCGCCGACTTACCGTGGTCGACGTGACCCGCCGTGCCGACGATAACGGGACACTCCACCAGCGCCTGAACCTCACTCATCGAGCAATCGCCTTCTCAACGCATGCGGCAAGCGTCGACGCCGCCGTCTCGATATCGCGGTCGCCCACAAGCGTACGGACGTCAAACAAAATGCGATTGTGCGAGGTTCGCGTGACGACCGGCGTGTCGAAATCTTGGACGAGCGACCGCTTGAGCGCATCAACGGAAAGACGCTCATCGACGAGGCACACGGCAACGCACATGGTGGGCAGCTCGACGGTAGGCAGCGAGCCGCCGCCCGGAGTCGAGGACTCCTCGACGATCTCCACCTGAACGGCGCACGGGCAACCCGACTTATCGAGGCCCGCCACCATCAGCTCGCGCAGCTTGCGGGCACGTCGCTCCAAATGGGCCTGCGGCAGCGTAAGCATGCTGAGCACCGGTACCTCGCGATGGGCCACATCCGCCCCATCCATGTAAATACGCAGCGTGGCCTCGAGCGCCGTCAGCGCGAGCTTGCCCGGGCGCAGGGCGCGCATAAGCGGATGTGACCCACAGGCCTGGACCAGATTGCGACGGCCCATGATAATGCCCGCTTGTGCGGCACCGAGCAGTTTATCGCCCGAGCACGACACCAGATCGAGCCCTGCCA
>CABUWR010000325.1 GCA_902495265.1 uncultured Collinsella sp.
AGAGCTTGTGGTGGCGCTCTTCTTTGCGCTCCTCGGCTGCCTGCTCCTCCTGCTTAAAAGCGGGGTCGTCGGGGGTGACGAGCTCGTCCTCGTGCGTGCGCTTGTTGTAATGGTGGCGCAGCACGGGCTCAAACAGATGCAGATGCTTGGCAAAGGCCGCCGAGCCAATGGCGAGCACGACAAAGATGAGCACGCGCGTGGGCACCTCGACCTGATTGATAGCGGCGGCGCCGGCCGAAAGCATGATGCACCAGGCGTAGATGAGCAGCACGGCCTGCTTTTGGTTGTAGCCCTCTTGGATCAGGCGGTGGTGGATGTGGCCCTTGTCGGCCTGCCCGATGCTAATGTGGGCGCGCTTGCGGCGCACAATGGCGCTAAACGTGTCGATGATGGGCACGCCGGCAACGATGAGCGGGATGATAAGCGAGGTGAGCGCGGCGGTGCGGCTCACGTTGAGCAGCGAGATGGAGCCCAAGGCGAAGCCCAACAGCAGCGATCCCGAGTCGCCCAAGAAGATGCTCGCGGGGTTGAAGTTGTAATGCAGAAAAGCGGCGCACGAGCCAAAGAGCGCGATGGAGAGCGCTGCGGCGTCGATACGGCCCGAAAGCATGGCCATCGTGAACATGGTGAACGATGCGATGCCGCAGATGCCCGTAGCAAGGCCGTCGAGGCCGTCGATGAGGTTGATGATGTTGGTGAACGCCACCAGGTAGATCACGGTGATGGGGTAGGCGAGCCAGCCGAGCATGATCTCGCCAGGGGCAAACGGGTTGATGATGACGCCGATTTTTAAGCCGCCGATGCAGGCGATGAGCGCGGCGAGCACCTGGCCGGCCAGTTTTTGCTTGGGCTTGAGCTGGAAGACATCATCGATCGCGCCGGTCGCAAAGATCACGGTAAAGGAGAGTGCCAGCACGGGGTAGCTAATGTGAAGGCGCGGGTGCGGCACCAAAACGGGCGGCCAGCCCAGGTACCAGGTGCCCAGGATCTGCACGATGCAGGCCACGACGAGGCCCAAAAAGACTGCCGTGCCGCCCATGCGCGGGATGGGCTTGGTGTTGATGCGGCGCTTGGAAGGATAGTCGACGGCGTCGAGCTTGATTGCCAGGCGCTTGACCAGGGGCACCGCAAGGAAGGTCGTGATAAAAGCCGCGACCGCCACGCAAAGGTACGGTATGAAGCTCGTGGAGGAAGCCATGAATCGATAAACCGCCAAGCGTCGAAGGAAAAGGTCAAAGGACGCTACGCGCAAAAGGGCATAGCTGACCCATGATACTCGACCGAGGGGGTGCGGGGGTTTGCGCCGTGCGATTATCACGCGCTTACCAGATATTGGGATGTTGGCGGGGGTTCTGCCGAGTGCCGTTGGGTGTCATACGGGATCTGCGATGGCAATTTTTGGCAAAATCGGCAAAAGAAAACCACCCCCCACGTTACGAAAATGAACCCACCTAAAACAGGTGGGTGCCCTCATCGACTGTTCCAGCGTCCTTAACAACGAAGGATACCTGTACTAGGTACGACTGTGTGGGCTCCCTAAATAAACGCGACGGTTCACCCAGTTGCTCCGCGGGAGGCGGAATACTTACATCATAAAGCGGCACTTTATCGATTCCAGTCTTGACATTACAAAAATCGTGTCGGACGATTACGGCGCCTTAGGGACGGAGCCGTCTACGCGGTCTGGCCCTTTACGTTTGAGCTGCTGAATCGTTGTTTTGGAGCATGTTTTTATGCCGACGTC
>CABUWR010000326.1 GCA_902495265.1 uncultured Collinsella sp.
GCTGGCGCATATTTGGGTTGGAACAAATACCGACCGGAATATAGGGGTAGCTAAAACAGCCCCGTCCCAAATTAGCTACCCAAAAAATCATTGGGGAATGGTGCGTGGCAAGTGGGGGTAGTCGGGGTATAAGACGGCTAATTGTATGCCGCCTATGAAAGGAACCCTCATGCCCAGCGTTGCCGTTCTCGCCGCCGATGGCTTTGAAACTATTGAATGCTTGACCATGGTCGATGTCATGCGTCGCGGCGGCGTGCGCGCCACGCTCGTCTCGATCATGCCCACGCGTGAGGTCGTGAGCTCGCTGCAAATTCCCGTGACCTGCGATGCGCTCTTTGACGAGATCAACTTTGACGAGTATGACTGCGTCGTGCTCCCCGGCGGCCTGCCCGGAGCCACCAACCTGCGCGCCGACCAGCGCGTCTGCGACGTGGTCTGCGAGTTCGCCGCAACTAAGCACGTTGCCGCCATCTGCGCCGCCCCGTTTATCTTGGGCGAGCTCGACCTGCTCGAGGGGCGCCACGCCACATGCTTCCCTGGCTTTGAGAAGAGCTTCCCCGAGGGCGCCTATACCGGTGACAAGGTTACACACGACGGCAACATCATCACCGCCAGCGGCATGGCCCAGTCGCTCCCCTTTGCGCTTGAACTGCTGCGCACGCTCGCCGGCGACAAGGCCGTCGAGAAGGTCGCCGAGGGCATCCAGCTATGATTTTGGCTTCGCAATCGCCACGCCGCATCGAGCTCATGCGCGAAGCTGGCTATGACATTCGCATCATTCCTGCCGATATCGATGAAACGCCGTACGATGGCGAGGCGCCGCTTACACTTGTCGAGCGCTTGGCACGAGCCAAAGCCGCCGCCATCGCCGCCGAGCATGCCGAGTCCAACGAGCTGACCGTCGCAGCCGACACCATCGTCACCTTCGATGACAAGATTTTGGGCAAGCCGGCAAACGAGGACGAGGCCTGCACTATGCTACGCGAGCTTTCAGGGCGCACGCACCAGGTCGCGACCGGCGTCTGCATCGTTAAGGCCGGCGACGCTGCCGCCCCGCATGCTGCCGAGAGCCTGTCGTTTGTCGATGTGACGGACGTGACGTTCTACGAGCTTACTGATGAACAGATCGAGCGCTACGTCGCCTCGGGCGAGCCCATGGATAAGGCCGGCGCCTACGGTATTCAGGGCGTCGGTGGACGCATGCTCGTGCACGATATTTCGGGCGACTTCTACAACGTGGTGGGCTTGCCCATCGCACGCGTCGCACGCGCGATTCAAAAACTCTCGTAATTGCATCTGGCGCTGGGCATCCCCCAGCGCCTACAATTTTGGCGTACCGTACGGATCCCGACCGGGCATAAGGCGCGGCGGAAAACCGATAGGAGTAAAACATGGATACACTGCTTGAGGCCATTGACGTTTGCGATGTCGATGGCTTTTGCTTTGGCAACTATACGGACGAGGAGGCCGGCACCGGTTGCACCGTAATTGTGGCAACCGAAGGCGCAACGGGCGGCGTTGACGTTCGCGGCGGTGCCCCGGCATCGCGCGAGACCGACCTGCTTCGCCCCGAGAACACCGTCGACAAGGTCCACGCCGTCTGCCTTTCGGGCGGATCGGCTTTTGGTCTCGAGGCCGCAAGCGGTGTGGCCCGCGAGCTCGAGAGCCGCGGCATTGGCCTGCCCGTCGGCCCCACGCAGGTGCCCATCGTATGCTCCAGCTGCATCTTCGACC
>CABUWR010000327.1 GCA_902495265.1 uncultured Collinsella sp.
GCATCGATCACGGCGTTGAGCCCCTCAAGATAATGGGCCTCCTGGTTGGTGGCGCGGATCTCGCGAACGCAGTCGAGCGTCTCTTGAATAGCCTCGGTAACCTTGACCTTCTCGGCGCGCACGCGATCGAACACCGGGGTCATGGGACCGCGTGTTAGATACAGCACGGCAAAGGCCACGGGAACGCTCCAGAACGCCGTGATCGCCAACTGCCAGCAAAAGAACAGCGATGCTGCGAACACAATAGCGCTTGCGATAATGGCGCCCCAAAGCTCTCCCAACACGTGGCTGTAGGCATGTTCCATGGTCTGGACATCGCCCATGATGGTCTCGGTTAAATCGGCCAAATCACGACGACCAAAAAACGACAGCGGCAGTTTGCGCAAGCGTTCGGCGATCTCCATACGCTGCTTGCCGCACTCCTCGTAAAAGATGCAGTAGGTGTAGTAATACTGCTGCCAGTTAGAGGCAAAGAGCAGCACGAAAAAGACCAGGAGGCCGCCCATGATCGGCAGGGCATCCGGCAGGTCGGCGCCGGCGGCGAGATGTTCGACAAAACCGGCCATGACCAGGAATAAAAAGCCCATGCCGGCCATGGTAATGAGATTGGTGAGCGTGGTCCAGAAAATGCCGCGTTTTACGCCGGCGACGCCTTTATCGGATAGGAAATACTTCTTTTGGAATGAGGCGAACATTTAGGCCTCGCCTCCCTTCGTGACGGCGGCATCCGCGGTCGCTGCAGTGATTTTCCAGCTCGCGGCCTGTTCGTATTCGGCCCACATCTTGGCATACAGACCCTCTTGGGACAGCAACTCGGCATGGGTACCCGACTCCTGCACGCTACCCTGGTTGAGCACCACGATTTGGTCTGCGCCCACTACAGTCGAGAGTCGGTGCGCAATCATAATGACCGTGCGACCCGCCGCCAGCTTGCTAAAGGCGCGCTGGATGAGCGCCTCGTTCTCGGGATCGGCAAACGCCGTGGCCTCATCGAGCACCACGATAGGCGCGTCTTTAAGGATCGCGCGGGCAAGTGCCACGCGTTGGACCTCGCCGCCCGAAAGATATGCTCCGCCGGCGCCGAGCATGGTATTGATGCCCTGTGGGAGCTTGGCCACAATGTCGTCGCACTGAGCTGAGGAGAGGGCCGCACGCACTTCGTCGTCAGTGGCCGTAGGCTTGGAGGCGCGCACGTTATCGGCAAGTGTTTGCCGGAACAGCTGGTTGGTCTGGAACACGAAGGCAACCTGGTCCATAAGCTCGTGCGGATCCATATCGCGAACGTCCACACCGCCTACGAGCACTCGACCCGAGGAAACATCCCAAAAACGCGGAATCAGGCTTGCGCAGGTTGACTTACCGCCACCCGAGGGACCCACCAGGGCGAGGGTGCCACCAGCGGGAACGCTGAAACTTACATGGCTAACGGCGGGTGCTTCGGCACCCTCGTACGTAAAGCTCACGTCCTCAAATCGCACGTCGCCGCCGGCAGGGTGCTTGGGTTGGGCGGGCACGGAGAGCTGCTTGGAATCCATGACGCTTCGAATACGAGCCAGCGAATCGGCACTCATCTGAGAGGCCTCGCCCACAGACATGAGCTTGGTCATAGCCGTCGGTACCACGGCCGAAAATATCGCGTAAAACGTGAAGTTGGTCATAAAATGCGCGAAGTCCGTCTCGCCTGGCGCCAACAGCAACGCCATGGGCAATAGGAATGCCACAAGACCA
>CABUWR010000328.1 GCA_902495265.1 uncultured Collinsella sp.
AGAGCGTCTGCCCGCCGCGGTCACCGCGCATGAGCGAGTGGACCTCGTCGATGACCACATAGCGCAGGTCGCAGAACATACGCGGAATTACCATGTGCTTGTGGATCAGGAGTGCCTCGAGTGATTCGGGCGTAATCTGTAGGATGCCGCTTGGCTTTTTGATGAGCTTTGCCTTGTGCGACTGCGAGACATCGCCGTGCCAGTGCCAGACGGGGATATCGGCCTCTTCGCACAGATCGTTGAGGCGAACGAACTGGTCGTTGATGAGTGCCTTGAGGGGGCCAATATAGAGGGCGCCAACGCTTGCGGGCGGGTTCTCCCAAAACTCGGTCAGGATGGGAAAGAAGGCTGCCTCGGTTTTGCCAGATGCCGTGGATGCCGTCAGGAGCACATTGTCTTGCGTGTTGAAGATGGCATCTGCCGCCGCAACCTGGATGGAGCGCAGACTCTCCCAATCGTGGGAGTAAATGAAATCCTGGATAAACGGGGCATATCGGTCAAAAGCGTTCACGGGACCTCCTCTCATCAACGGGCTGATCAACGCAACGGGCAACGGCTCGATATCTTGCAACATCGGCGTTTGCCCAGATAAAACCTGCCAAAATAAACCTGTCCCTTTTTGGCAGATTAGATGGTGAATTCGGCGAAGTTGCGGTCGTCTGTGGTGCCGGTGTCGTCTGTCGCGGCTGCCGGCGCCAGCGCGTCGCCGCCGACGCTTTGCAGCAACTCGGCCACGTTAGCATCGGGGTTCTGACACAGGATATCGAGCAGCTCGATAAAGTCGCGGATGACCTCGCGGGGCGTCAGATGCGTGTCGGCCCCCACGCGGCCAAACTCAATCTTGAGGAAGTCCACCAAGTCGTTCTCGGTAAGCGTGGGCGTCCAGCCAAAGTAGCCGGCATGGATCTGCATGAGCTTCTCGATGAGCACCAGCAGCTCCTCGTAGGTGAGCGGCTGCAGGCGGATGATGGGCGCGAGCATATCTTTGAGATCATCGCGTGCAAAACGGCCCTGGGTGAGACGGCTCCGAAGGGCCTCGTAGGAAAAGACGCCGCGGCGGCGGTCCTCGATAGAGGTCGGCGTGCCACCCATGATCACGCCCAGGTACTGCGCTTTGCCCTGGAGCGTGTCGTTGTACATAGTCAGGATCTTCTCGTAGTTGTACTGGCGCGTGATGGCGTTGGGAATCTTGTACAGGTTTACGAGTTCGTCGATGAGCACCAGCATGCCCTTGTAGCCGCTGCAGACCAAAAAGCGTGCGATGAGTTTGACGTAGTCGTACCAGTCGTCATCGCTGATGATGGTCGAGGAGCCCAGTTCGGCGCGAGCCTCGCTCTTGGTGCGGTATTCGCCGCGGATCCATTTGGTCACGCGGCTCATGGCTTCCTCGTCGCCCTCGGATACGGCCGTGCGATAGCGGCGGAGCATGCGGGTGAAGTCAAAGCCGTGGACCATTTCCTCGAGCGGGGCCAGTTGGGTATTGACGACTGACTCGTCGACGTCGGCACACGAGGCGACCCAGCGATCCAGAATAAGGTTGAGCGCACCGCCCTCGGGGCGCGTCTTGGTCGATATATTGCGTATGAGCTCGCGGTAGGTGGCAAGGCCCTGCCCCTGCCCGCCCTGCAGACGGCGCTCGGGGGATAAGTCTGCATCGGCGACGACGAATCCCTCGCCCATGGCATGCGTTCGGATGGTTTGGAGCAAAAAGCTCTTGCCGGCGCCGTA
>CABUWR010000329.1 GCA_902495265.1 uncultured Collinsella sp.
GGCCTACGAGGCATGGGTCGAGGCGGGACTTCCGCTCGATTGGGACAGGCAAGCCTTCGAGGCCGAGCGCAAAATGAATTCTAAAAAACACCTTGCCAAATAGGAGCGTCAGGACGCAAGAAGCCCTCGCCGCACGAAGTGCGCAGCGAGGGCTTCTTGCATGTCCGAGGACGTGCCTAAAAGTAAACTAATGGCGGGCCCGGACGACTACAGGGCTATCGATTACCCCGTGTTCTGCAGTCCTGCCGAGACGCCGGTCACAGTCGAAAGAATCAGGCTCATGTACTCGGCCTTCTTCTCCTCGGCCATCTCGTCCTGGTTCATACGCACCTCGCGAAGGGCGCGAACCTGGGCGATGGACAGGGCGTCGACGTAGGGGTTACGCACGCGGACAGCGCAGCCGAGCACGCGGCGGCGCTGCAGCGGCCACTCGTCACCGACGATGGCAAGGACCCACTTACGCGTGAGCTGCATCTCGGTGAAGACCTTCTCGGACAGATCCTGGCGATCGCCCAGGTGCAGATACATCTTGGCGATGCGCTGGTCGGTCTTGGCGATCGACATCTCGATGTTATCGATAAAGGTGCGGAAGAACGGCCACTCCTGGTAGGCAGCCTTAAGCTGGTCCAGATCGCCAAACTGCTCGCAGGCGGTGCCCAGGCCGTACCAAGCGGCCAGGTTGATGCGCGCCTGGCTCCAGCTGAAGATCCACGGAATAGTACGCAGGTCGTCGAGCGACTTGGCACCCAAGCCGCGCTTGGCGGGACGCGAGCCGATCGGCAGCAGACCGACCTCGGTCAGCGGCGTCACGGTCGAGAACCACGGTGTAAAGTCCTCGGTGTTCAGCAGGTCCAGATAGCGCTCGTGGCTTGCGGCGTTAAGCTTCTCGGCCATATCCCAGAACTTCTGCGTGGTCTCGGTGTTGGTCTTCTCGACACTCGGGGCCGACTGCAAAAGCGTTGCGGCGGCAACGGACTCAACATGGCGCTGAGCCAGCGTGCGGTTGCCGTAACGGGCAAAGATGACCTCGCCCTGCTCGGTGAGCTTAAAGAAGCAGTTGACCGAACCCTTGGGCTGCGCCAGCACGGCCTTGTTGGCCGGGCCGCCGCCACGGCCCACGGCACCGCCGCGACCGTGCATGAGCACCAAGTCGATATCGTTCTTCTCGGCCCACTTGGCAATGCGCTCCTGCGCGGAGTGCAGCGCGAGCATGGCCGTGGTAGGACCGGCATCCTTGGAGGAGTCGGAATAGCCCAGCATGACCTCCATGCAGCGGTTGGTCTGGGCAAGGCGCTTTTGCACCACGGGGAGCGTAAGCATCTGGTCGAGCACGTCAACGCAGCCCTCGAGGTCCTCGAGCTGCTCGAACAGCGGGATCACGTCGAGCTCGGGGACATCCTCCTCGTGTGCAAAGGACAGGTGGGCAAGCTCAAAGACGTCGGCCACATGCTGGGCGCTCTTGGTGAACGAGATGATGTAGCGGTGCGCCATCTTCTTGCCGTAGCGCTTTTGGATGGAGCCGATAGCGCGGAAGGTATCGATGACCTCGCGCGTCATGGGCTGCAGGTCGCCATGGATACCGTTCTCGTGGATATCCTTGAGGGCGCGGGCGTGCACCACGGAGTGCTGACGGAACTCCATCTCGACCATATGGAAGCCGAAGGACTCGACCTGCCAGATGATGGTTTGGACCGGGCCGTAGGCAGCACGGACGGCA
>CABUWR010000330.1 GCA_902495265.1 uncultured Collinsella sp.
AGATGCGCCTGAATACCTACGACCGCCGCACTATTCTATTCATCGATGAGATTCATCGCTTCTCTAAGTCGCAGCAGGATGCCCTGCTACATGCAGTTGAGAACCGTACCGTCATTATGATTGGCGCCACGACGGAGAACCCGTACTTCGAGGTCAACTCGGCGTTGCTCTCGCGTGGTCGAGTCGTGGAGCTTGAGCATTTAAAGGACGAGGATATCGCCATGCTTATCGAGCGTGCGCTCGAGGCACCTCAGGGCCTGAACGGCAAATTCTCGGCCGATGATGATACGGTCAAGACCATTTGCACGCTGGCAGCGGGTGATGCACGCTCGGCCTTGACGACGCTTGAGTTGGCGAGCGAGATTGCCGTCACGCGTCCCGATACCGAGGGGACGCCGGCTCCGGCGGCGGGGGAGCGGTATCCCATCACGGTCGACGATGTGAAGATCGCCAATCCGCGCCGTGGGTTTTCGTATGACAAAAACGGTGACATGCACTACGATATTATCAGTGCGTTCATTAAGTCCATGCGCGGCAGCGACCCCGATGCCACCATTTATTGGCTCGCGCGCATGATCGATGCAGGGGAGGATCCCAAGTTTATTGCACGCCGTATTATGATTCAGGCTTCTGAGGATGTTGGCAACGCCGATCCGCAGGCGCTTTTGGTGGCGCATGCCGCGTTTAAGTCTGCCGAGGTCATTGGCTATCCCGAGTGCCGCATTAACCTGGCTCAGGCAGCGCTCTATGTGTGCTTGGCGCCAAAATCCAACGCTTGCGAGGCTTCGATCGATGCGGCGCTGGCCGATATCCATTCAAGTGGGCTGCGCGAGGTGCCGAGTTATCTGCGCGACCGTCATCGCCCGGGCAGCGACGAATATGGTGTGTATAAGTATCCGCATGATTATCCCGAAGGCTGGGTCGACCAGCGCTATTTGCCCGAGGGCCTGGAGCGCGGCGCGTTCTGGCAGCCCGCCGGCCGCGGTTGGGAAGAGTGGCGTGTGGAGCAAAGCGAGCGCGACCGTAGCGGCAACGCTCCCAAGTAGGTCATTGGCGCCTCGCGCATTCCCTTTGGGTAACTTTCCCCTTCTTTGGGGTACCATGAACAACGTCTGTATTTCGATTCCTTTGGGAGGCTTGTATGAGTCCCATTCAAATCGCCCTGCTGCTGCTTGCCGTTGCCGGCGTGTGGGCTGTTATCGAGCTCGCGCTCACGCTGCGCAAGACCCGCACCGTCGTCGACTCGCTCGACAAGACGGTGAGCGACCTCAACAACACGCTCGCCGAGGCACAGCCCGTGGTGGCAAAGCTCGATGGCGCCGTAGACGAGCTTACGCCGGCACTTGCCCAGGTGGAGCCGCTGCTCAAGTCGAGCAAGACCGCGGTTGACGCCCTTACCTCCAATCTTGTAGAGGTCGAAGCCGTGGTTCGCGACATCTCTGAGGTTACGGGCAGCATGGCCGAGGCAAGCAACGCCGTGTCGAGCGTGACCGACTCTGCGGCTGGCGCCGTGCAGAAGCTCTTCAATAAGGTGAAGGCTCCTGCAGCCGACGCCGATCGCAAGCTCGCCGCCGTCGAGGCCGAGCAGCCTACCGAGCGCGTTCTGATCGGTGAGGCTGAGGACGAGGACGTCGATGGTGCGGATGCGGCTCAGAAGGCCGCAGTCAAGCCTGCTCAGTATTACACCTATACGCCC
>CABUWR010000331.1 GCA_902495265.1 uncultured Collinsella sp.
CAAGCAAACGCTTGAGGATCTTGCCGAAGGCCGTCGAGAAGCTCGTGCCCTTGGCCGCCTCCTTGATGGCCTCGCGCTGCTCCTTGCTGGCAATGCCAAAGTTGGCGAGGGATTGCGCCGTCGCAAGGGCGGCGTCCTGGCTAAAGTGCACGATATAGAGCGGGGCCTCTCCACGGCGCATGGCGAGCTCGACCGTGCCCTCGAGCGAGGTCGTCACGTAGTCGTAGCTCAGCGGCACGGGGCGTGGGGCATCGACGACCAAGTCGCAGGTAGCACCGGTGTGTTCCTCGAGTGAGGCGGCGATGGCAGTGACATCGCCGAGCGTGGCGCTCATGAGCATGAATTGCGTGTGGGGCAGGGTGAGCAGCGGCACCTGCCAGGCCCAACCGCGGTTGGGGTCGGCAAAGTAGTGGAACTCGTCCATGGCCACGCAGCCCACGTCGGCATCTTCGCCCTCGCGCAGTGCGTCGTTGGCAAGGATCTCTGCCGTGCAGCAGATGACGGGTGCCTTGGTGTTGATATGCGTGTCGCCGGTGATCATGCCTACGTTATCGCGGCCGAGCACCTGCACAAGGTCGAAAAACTTCTCGCTGACCAGAGCCTTGATGGGAGCCGTGTAGTAGCAGCGCTTGCCCTGAGCCATGCCCATAAAGAGCATACCCAGCGCGACAAGCGACTTGCCCGATCCGGTCGGTGTTCCCAAAATGACATGGTCACCGGCGGCTAGATCCATGAGGGCCTCTTCCTGGTGGTCCCACAGCTCAATACCGCGATTGCTCGTCCATTCAAAGAAGCGTTCGAAGGCCTGGTCGGGCGTGAGCCACGGTTCGGGCTCGCTGCCGTCCTCGGGCTCCCACCAGGTGGGGGAGAGCGCACCGAGTGAGCCGAATTCGGCTTCGGTTCCCGTGCCGCCCGAGAACGAGCTGGCGGCGCCGGCGCCGGAAACGGTGCTGGCGGAAGTATCTGTCGTGGTCTGTGCCATGTGGTTGCTTTCTCTCGCGTTTGTCCGCCAACTATTATGGCGTAGCGGCGGCGCGGGGTGCCAGCGCGCGAGAAAATGCAGGAAATGGGCGTTCTGTCCAGCTGTTTGGTGCAGTTGTCAGCTAAGTGAGTAGACTTTTTGCGATATCGCGAGCACATGGCTTTTGTGCAAGGGATCTACCTGCGGTTTTAGTTTTCGTTATGCGGGTTGTGCTTGGCTATTGCAAAAAAGTCTACTCACTTAGGTTTGATGGCCGTTTGCCGGCGCCTCTTTGCGCTTGTTTGCCGACGTCGCGACCATCAGAAGCCCCTAGGACTCCTGCGGCAGGCGCTTCTTGCCTTTGCGGGCGCGGTTTCTAAAGTTCTCGACGGCCTCTTCCATGCCCAGAGGTACATAGGTGAGCTCATCGAGGTTATCGGGCAGGTAGCAGGCAAGGCTTTGCTCCTGCGCTCGGCCTGCTGCGAGTTGCTCTTCGGTAGGCTTCTCGCCGGGTGTGGCGCAAATGCCATAGACGGCGGCACCCATCTCGCGCGTGCGGCATTCATATTCGGTCTCGGGGTGCTCGGGATGGTCGCGGCGGACGTCGTCACTAACCCAAAGCGTGTCGTAGCCGGCCGCGGCAAACTGCCCCAGGGCGTAGTCGCGCAATGGCTTGCTATCGGTTCGCAGCGTGACGGTAGCGCCGGCTGCAAAGAGCGAGCGGTAGAGCA
>CABUWR010000332.1 GCA_902495265.1 uncultured Collinsella sp.
GTTATCGGGGCGGCTTCTTTTTGTCGAAGACCACCACAAAGGGGACAGGCACCTTTGTGGTGGTTTTCGACAAAAAGAAGCCGCCCCAATAAAAAGAGGCGGCATCAAGCAGGTCTATTTTTGGCGTCCCTCAAGACCCAACGAGAACGTCGCGGTAGCCCCTGCCACACCTTTCCCTCGGGCGACCCTCGCGAAGCGCTTGAGCACGAGGGAAAGGTGTGGCAGGGGCGTACAGCAGAGTTACTCGGCAGCGGCCTTGAACTTGTTGTAGTTGATCAGGCAGCCGGCCTTGACGATGGCACGCTCCTCGGCCGTCATATCGGCAATGTAGAGCTCAATCTGCTCGACCGCACCATCGGCGCGAACCACGTAAGCGGCGATGTCCTTCAGGTCGCCGTCGAGCGCGGCACGGATACCCGGCACAAAGACGTAGTCGCCCACCTCAAAGTTGGGCTCGGCCTCCATCTGGAAGGGCACCATGCCCCAGTTCATCACGTTGGAGCGATAGCGCTTGGTGGCGTACTCGTGGACGATGTTGGCCAGGCCGCCAATTACGCGCTGGCAGCTCGCAGCCTGCTCGCGGGCAGAACCGTCACCGGGCTTCTTGGCATAGAGCATGGAGCCGTACTCGGTCGCCTTGGCATCTGCCGCGACGCCCGCGCCGGCCAGCGCCTCAAACACACCAGCAAGCTCGGCATCGAGCGCGGCCAAGTCGCCCGCGGCCTCACCGGCAACGCGGCGCTTCTCCACGGCGTCGACTTCCTTGGAGCGGCCCACGTAAGCCGGGTCGCGGCGGCTGAGCGTAAACTCGGCCAGGCCCAGCGGGTTGGAGCGGAAGGAGCTCGTCTCGCCCGAAGGAATGAGCTCGTCAGTCGTGGTGACCGGGTCCATGATCTTAGAGCACACCTTGAGCAGGATATCGTCGCCGAGAGGCTCCATCGCGGGCCACGGCTTGATATTGGGACCCTCGACCAGTTCGTCGGCAGGCTCGGCCTTGCCAAAGCCCCAGTACACGCGCTTTTTGTACGGCGCGTCGTCAAAGGTGTACCCGCAGGCCTCGTCCCAAGTCTCCTCGGGCAGGTCGGTCGCCGGCGTCAGGACGCCGCCGTTGGCAGCCGTCGCCGCAATGGAGCGAGCGTCCATCAGGGCCACGGCGCTCAGCTGGCCATTACCCGGCTTGGAACCCTCGCGGTTGGGGAAGTTGCGCGTGGTGTGGCGGATCGAAAGGCCGTTGTTGGCAGGCGTGTCACCGGCGCCAAAGCACGGACCGCAGAACGCCGTGCGCACGATCGCGCCGGCCTCCATAAGGTCGTAGATGTAGCCACGGCGCGTAAGTTCGAGCGCCACGGGCTGGCTTGTGGGATAGACCGACAGCGAAAACTCGCCGCAGCCGGTGTTGGCGCCCTTGAGCACGCGGGCAGCCTGGACCACGGAGTCGTAGTTGCCGCCCGAGCAGCCGGCGATAACGCCCTGCTGCACGTGCAGCTTGCCGTCGACGATCTTGTCGAGAAGGCTAAAGTGCGTCTTACCCTCGCCGATCTTGGCGGCCTCGAGCTCCACCTCATGCAGGATGTCCTCGAGGTTCTCGTTGAGCTCGTCGATCTCAAAGCCGTTGGAAGGATGGAATGGCAGCGCAATCATGGGCTTGATGCTCGACAGATCGACCTCGACGCAGCCGTCGTAGTAGGCA
>CABUWR010000333.1 GCA_902495265.1 uncultured Collinsella sp.
CCGTCTTGCGCAAGCGGAATAGCAATCGACCCAGCCCCACACCCCATATCAAGCACCGATTCACCAGGCTCAAGAGCCAGCAATTTCATAAAATCCCGGGCATACGGAGCAGTCTCAAGAGGTCGAAAATGTCGAGCCCGCTTATCCCATTCAAAAGAATCATCAGCCCGATGCCGAGCGGCCTGCAGACGCATCCACTCCTGATTCCAATCAGCAGAAAGAAGCTCAGAGCGAGCATCCCCATCAACCACGGGCCAACCTCCTAGCAACAAAAAAGCGACTCCTCCCAAAAGAAGAGCCGCAACCAGCATATATCAGAAAGAACCGATCCAACGCCAAACCGTCGCACCAGCCTAGTGGTGCAGGAGCGAAGCAACTGCAACCGGGATAGAGCCCAACCGAGGTCCCGTTGTGCGGGAGCCCCGGGGGAGGGCAAATATATAAGGTCGATCGCGAGTTCCGCACGAGCCGGAGAGCACTTAATGTGCTCTCCGTGCGAGTCAGGACTGTCCGAGCAGGCGACCTTATATATTTGCCCTCCCCCGGGGCTCCTCGCCAGTACCCCTCAGCTAGTTCTTGAGCGAGTTCAGCGGTGCCGGGAAGCGTCCACCACGGTGGGCAAGCACGGTGCCGGCGTTGGGGTTCACCGGCATGATGGGCGCACGGCCAAACAGGCCGCCGTACTCGACGCAGTCGCCCACGCCCTTGCCGATGGCGGGAATCACGCGGACGGCCGTGGTCTTGTTGTTGATGACGCCGATAGCCATCTCGTCGGCGATGATGCCGGCGATGGTCTCGACCGGGGTGTCACCGGGGATGGCGATCATGTCCAGGCCAACGGAGCACACGCAGGTCATGGCCTCGAGCTTCTCGAGCGAAAGCGCGCCGGCCTCGACGGCGGCGATCATGCCGGCGTCTTCGGACACGGGGATAAAGGCGCCCGAGAGGCCACCGACGCTGGAACTGGCCATGACGCCGCCCTTCTTGACGGCGTCGTTGAGCATGGCGAGCGCGCAGGTCGTGCCCGGGCCACCGCAGGTGCCCACGCCGATGATCTCGAGGATGCGCGCGACGGAGTCGCCGATGGCGGGCGTGGGAGCCAGCGACAGGTCGACAATGCCCTTCTCGACACCCAGGCGATGGGCGGCCTCGCGGCTCATGAGCTCACCGGCGCGGGTGATCTTAAAGGCGGTCTGCTTAATCTTCTCGGCGACTTCCATCATCGAGGCGGAGTCGGGCAGCTTCTCCAGGGCTGCCGCCATAACGCCGGGGCCCGAGACGCCTACGTTGATGACGGCGTCGGCCTCGCCACCGCCGTGGACGGCGCCCGCCATAAACGGGGAGTCCTCGACCATGTTGGCAAAGCAGACAAACTTGGAGGCGCCAACGGAATCCTCATCTGCCGTAAGCTTGGCGGCATCGATGATGGTCTGGGCGGCCATGAGCACGGCGTCCATGTTGATGCCGGCACGCAGGCTGGCGACGTTGACGCTGGAGCAGACGCGGCTGGTGGTAGCGAGCGCCTGGGGGATGGACTGGATGACGCGGCGGTCGGCGTCGCCGATGCCCTTCTGGACGAGCGCGGAGAAGCCGCCCAGGTAGTCGATGCCGAGGGTCTCGGCCGCACGGTCGAGGGCATGCGCGATGGGGGTGAGGTCCTCATCCTTGCAGCA
>CABUWR010000334.1 GCA_902495265.1 uncultured Collinsella sp.
CGCGCACAGGAGAAGGAACGCGTGGCCGAAGAAGCTATTCAGGCCGAGGTTGAACATGGGGCAGTTGCCAAACCGGAAACGGTTGCCGCTCCCCCGGTGAATGAACCCGTGGCTGCCGCAGAGCCCGCCGTGGAGAAAGCGCCCGAGGTTCAGAAGGTCCAGGCGACCGTCATTGAGCCCGAGCCTGCACCTGCACCTCAGCCCGAGCCGCAGGTCACCAAACCCGCACCCGAGACGAGTGCCCGCCGCGAGAAGCCCGCTGGCAAGACCAAGGCCATCGAGCGCCATCGCCCCGGTCGCGTGCGCATGGGACTGGGTCTGATCGGCCTGGGTCTTAAGACGCTCATTACCGGCAAGACGAAATAGACGTTTGTAGAAGCGCCCCGCATTCGAGGAAAGCCTCGGATGCGGGGCGCTTTTCCCTGCTACCATGGTGCGGACAACAACGCGAATGACAGGCAGGGATATGAAGCTCACTATAGAATCGATGACCTACGGCGCCGATGGGCTGGCGCACGCCGACAACGGCAAGGCCGTCTTTGTGCAGGGCGCCGTGGCAGGCGACACCGTCGAGGCCGAGGTCGTGCAGGACGGCAAGTCATTCATGCGTGCCCGCACCACCGAGATTCTGGAGCCAAGCCCCGATCGCATTCAGCCTCCCTGCCCCTTCGTGGGCATCTGCGGCGGCTGCTCGTGGGGCAATCTCTCACGCACGGCACAGCTCGCCGCCAAGGAGCAAAACCTGCGCTCCACGCTCGAGCGCATCGGCAAGTTCGCTCCTGAGCAGGTCGATGAGCTGGTGCAGCCCATCCGCCACACCAAGGACGACTGGGGCTACCGCAACAAGATCGAGCTCGAACCGACCGTCGTCAACGGTCGCGTGCGCCTTGGCATGCACGGTGTCGACCCCACCAAAATTGTGACCGTCGATGCGTGCCCGCTGTTCGATAAGCGTTTTCCCAAGGCGCTCAAATCGGTCGTCGGCGCACTCAACTATCTGAGCGGCAGCCATGACTTGGGGCTCGAACGCGTGGGCATTCGCGCATCTCGCCGCACCAAGGCACTCGAGGTTGCACTCTGGACGCCCACAGGCTCTTTTCCGCGCTCGCAGGTCTCCCGCGTGCTGGCGGACGCCGCTCATCCCACGAGCATCGTGCGTGTGATGAGCAAGGGCGAAAAGAAAGCCCGCCGTGTCTCCAAAGTCGAGATGCTCGCCGGCGAGGGCTCGTGGACCGAGAATATCGCCGAAGGCCAGATGCGCTTATCTGCCCCGTCGTTTTTCCAGGTCAATACCAAGGGCGCCGAGATTTTGATTGAGCTCGTTATGGACGCCCTCGACCCGCAGGAAGACGAACTGGCCGTGGACCTGTACTGCGGCGCCGGCACCTTTACCCTACCGCTCGCCCGCCGCTGCGATTTTGTCGCCGCCGTCGAAGCCTATGGCCCGGCCGTGCGCGATCTACGCCGTAACTTGGAGATCAACAAGCTCGATAACGTCGACGTCATCGGTGGCGACGCGGTGCGCGAGTTCCCCGACCAGGACGCCGACGTCTTGGTGGTCGACCCGCCGCGTGCGGGTCTCGCGCCCGAGGCGATCGACCTCATCGCGAGCACGAGTGCCCGTGATGTCGCCTACGTGAGCTGCGACCCGGC
>CABUWR010000335.1 GCA_902495265.1 uncultured Collinsella sp.
CCCGCCGCGCCTAAACCTCAGCCTAAAAAAGCCGCTCGTCCTAAGCCCGTCGATTCCAAGCCGAGCCGTGATGAGATGACGTTTGCCCAGCGCATGGTCACCTCTAAGGAGCCTACGGCCGAGAATGAGATTCCCGGTATGGCTCCGGCTCAAAAGATTATCATCGTGCTCGCCCTGATCGCTTTTGTCGTCTTTATGGGCTGCACGATCCTGACCAGCATGGGGCTGCGCTAGCCGATTCACGCCGGCCGCCATGACCATATATTCCGTCCCAACCAACCCTCAACCTCTGTACCACACATCCGAAAGGTCGCCCCATGGCTTTGACCGATACCTCGCATCCCACCGACATTGCAATGCTCACCGATCTGTACGAACTCACTATGGCCCAGGGCCTGTGGGAGAGCGGCAAGGCCAATGAGCAGGGTTGTTTTACCGCGTTTTACCGCGACCATCCCTTTGGCAGCGCCTATGCCGTCATGTGCGGCACCGCCGAGCTGCCCGAGCTCGTCGAGAACCTGCACTTTACGTCCGAGGACATCGAGTACCTGGCCTCGCTCCAGGCTCCGGCCGGTGGCGCGATGTTTAAGCCCGCATTCCTCGACTATCTGCGCAACTTCCGCGCGCACGTGAATATCGACGCCGTGCCCGAGGGCGAGCTCGTGTTTCCGCGCGAGCCCATGGTGCGCGTCACCGGCCCTGCGCTGGAGTGCCAGTTGCTCGAGACGGCGCTGCTCAACATCGTCGGCTTCCAGACGCTCGTTGCCACCAAGACGGCGCGCGTGGTGCTGGCGGCCGACGGTCGTCCCGTGGCTGAGTTTGGCCTGCGCCGCGCCCAGGGTCCCGATGGCGGTCTGGCCGTTGCGCGCGCGAGCTACGTTGCCGGCTGTTCCTCTACGTCCAATGTACTTGCCGGACGCCGTTACGGCATCCCCGTCTTTGGCACGCATGCGCACAGCTGGGTGATGAGTTTTGATTCCGAGCTCGAGGCCTTCCGCGCCTTTGCCAAGTCGAGCCCCAAGAATTGCACGCTGCTCATCGACACCTACGACGTGCGCGAGGGCTGCGAGCATGCCATTACGGTTGCCAAGGAGATGGAGGCGGCGGGAGAGCGCCTGTCGGCTATTCGCATTGACTCGGGCGACCTGGCCAAGCTCTCCAAGTATGTCCGCGGCCGTTTTGATGCCGAGGGCTTGCCTTATGTGGGGATCTCGGTTTCCAACGACTTGGACGAGTACACGATTCAGTCACTGATCGACCAGGGTGCGCCTATCGATAGCTTTGGCGTGGGTACCAAGCTCGCGACCTGCTATGACCAGCCGGCGCTGGGCGGCGTGTACAAGCTTTCGGCCCGTCGCGCGAGTGAGGCAGATCCGTGGACGCCGGTGGTCAAGCTCTCCGAGCAGCCCTACAAGCGCACGATCCCGGGTGTGCAGCGCGTGCGCCGTTATTACGACGGCTTTGGCGGCCCGGTCTGCGACATGATCTATGACGAGGATCATCTGGCAGGGGAGGGCGCCGCGCGTGGCAATACCCTCGTAGCCGTGAACGATGCCGCCCTGGTGACCGATGTGTCCGAGCTCGAATATCGCGAGCTGCTGGTGCCGATCGTGCGCAACGGCGGCGCCGTGGCTCCGCGTGAGAAC
>CABUWR010000336.1 GCA_902495265.1 uncultured Collinsella sp.
AGTACTGTACCACAATCCCCCGCTCTCCCCTACCTGCCACTCAAGGACGGGGTGGAAATGGCAGAAATACCAAAAAGGGGTTGCCCGAATATGGACAACCCCTTTTCAAAGAAACGCTTGGCGTTTTCTCTTAGGCCTCGGTGGCGAGCACGCGACCCGTCATCTCGGCGGAAGGCTCAATACCAGCCATGGTGAGCATGGTCGGAGCGATATCGGAAAGACGGCCGTCCTCGATACCGGTGAGCTGTGCCTTCTCATCAACGATGATGAACGGCACGCGGTTGGTGGTGTGAGCCGTAAACGGATGCTTGGAACCGTCAGAAGCAACGTCAAACATGTGATCGGCGTTGCCGTGGTCGGCGGTAATCAGTGCAAAGCCGCCCTTGGCGAGAATCGCCGGGACAACCTTGGACAGGGCATCGTCAACAGCCTCGACGGCCTTAACGGCGGCGTCGAAGACACCGGTGTGACCAACCATGTCGCAGTTCGCGAAGTTCACGATGTAGAAATCAGCGCGATCCTCGTTGATGGCGGCGACAAGCTTCTCGGTAACCTCGGGAGCGCTCATCTCAGGCTGCAGATCGTAGGTAGCGACCTTGGGGGAAGCGACGAGCACGCGCTCCTCGCCCTCCTTGGGCTCCTCGATGCCACCGTTGAGGAAGAACGTCACGTGGGCGTACTTCTCGGTCTCGGCGGTGTGCAGCTGCTTCAGGCCATTGGCGGCGATAACGTCGGCCAGGACGTTCTCGGGGAACGTCTTGGGGAAGGCGACCTCGACGTCAAACGTCGGATCGTACTCGGTCATCGTCACAAAGTGCGAAAGCTTGATCTGCTCGCGCTCAAAGCCGTCGAACTCCTTGTCCGTGAACACGCGGGTCATCTGACGAGCGCGGTCGGGACGGAAGTTGAAGAAGATGGCCGCGTCGCCCTCGTGAATGCCCTCGTTGTGGGCAGCGAAGGGCTCGACGAACTCGTCGCCGCGCGGATCCTTCTCGTAGTAGGCCTTGATGCCGGCAACGGGGTCGACATCGGCATCGGACGCGTTGACCATGACGTCGTAGGCGCGCTGGATGCGCTCCCAACGGTTATCGCGGTCCATGGCCCAATAACGGCCCGACACGGTGGCGACGCGAGCGTCGCAACCGGTCTCCTCGGAGATCTTCGCCAGGAAGGCGCAGAACTCGCTCATGTAGCCGGCACCGGACTGCGGGTCAACGTCGCGGCCATCCATGAAGGCGTGGACGCGAACGGTCTTGACACCGTGCTGGGCAGCCATCTTGACCAGGGCCTCGACGTGGTTCATGTGGGAGTGAACGCCGCCAGGGCTCATAAGGCCCATGAGGTGAAGGGTCTTGCCCTCAGCCTTGACATCGTCCATAGCCTTGACGAAAACCTCGTTCTTGGCGATGGAGCCGTCCTTGATGGCATTGTTGATGCGCGAAAGCTCCTGGAACACGATGCGGCCGGCACCGATGTTGAGGTGGCCTACCTCAGAGTTGCCCATCTGGCCGTCGGGAAGGCCCACGTCCTCGCCCGAAGCACCGAGCGTGGTGTGAGGGTACTTCTCGTACAGGCTATCAAGGAAGGGCGTCTTGGCAGCGGCGACGGCGTTCTCACCATCGGCTGGAGCAAGGCCG
>CABUWR010000337.1 GCA_902495265.1 uncultured Collinsella sp.
CGGGCGAGGTGTTTGCGCGGCTCGAGGGCGAGCTTGCCCCGCGCGGCTACATTGCCGAGGGTTGGCTCAACGCCGTCCGCACGCGCGAGGACGCCTATCCCACGGGTCTCGCTATGCCGGCGGCAAACATCGCCATTCCGCATACCGATCCGGGATTTGTGGCCAAGCCCTATATCGCGGTGGTAAAGCCCGCCACACCTGTGACGTTCAACGCAATGGCAGGCATGGGCGCCCCGGTACCGGCGCAGATCGTTATTAACCTGGGCATTGCCGAGCCGGGCGGGCAAGTCGAGGCCCTGCAAGCGCTCATGAATATCTTTATGGATGCCGATGCCGCAGCCGATGTGCTCGGCCAGACCACGTGCCAAGGCATGGTCGACGCCATCCGCCGCCACTTCTAAGTCGGCATTTGGGGGCTGTCCCTAACTGCCGGCAGAAAAGGAACGTCCCTAACTGCCAACTGCCAGACCTGTCCCCTTTGCACCAAAATGGTGCAGATTAACCTGTCCCCCATGCACCAGGTGTGTCGCGGGGGCCGCGTTGTGACACAATGGCGTTTGTTCGATTCGTGATGCGAAAGGCCAAACATGGCAAATAAGAAAAAGAACCCCGAGGTCACGCCGACGCCCGAGCAACGGTCCCGCGCTGCCTCCAGCTCTCGTAAGGAGCAGCGCAAGACGTACGTGTCTAAGACCGTCAAGATCGTCCTGGTGGTCATCGGCGTGCTGGCGATGCTGCTCTCCGTCTCGGCCATGGCGTGCTCCGGCCTGATGTCGCAGACCGAAAGTGCCAGCTCGGGCTATAAGCTTACTGGTGGCGTGGCTGCCACTATCAACGGCACCAACCTTACCGAGGACACCGTGACCAAGCAGATTATGAGCATGCGCACGTCCTACGGCTACACCAAGGATAAGGATTGGGCGCAGTATCTGGTTGACAACGACCTCACGCCCAAGAAGTACCGCAAGCAACTCATCGACTCCTACACGCAGCAGATTCTGCTTCAACAGGCACAGAAGGAGAACGGCGTGACGGTGTCGGACGAGGAGGTCGAGAAGGCTTGGAAGGACGCGTGCAAGAGCGCGGGCGGCGCCAAGGCCTTTAAGAAGACCCTCAAGACCTACGGCTATACCGAGGACACCTACAAGGACTCGCTCAAGGAGAGTCTGGCACAGCAAAAGCTCAAGGACGCCGTGGCGCCCACCAGCAAGCCCAAGGACAGCGAGATTGTCGATTACATCAACGAAAACCTGTCCAGCTACAACGACGCCCGCCGCTCGTCGAACATCCTGATCAAGGTTGATTCTGACGCTTCCGACGAGGACAAGGCTGCCGCCAAGGCCAAGGTGCAGGAGTGCCTGGACAAGATCAACTCCGGTGAGCTGAGCTTTGAGGACGCCGTTGAGCAGTACTCCGAGGACACCGGTTCCAAGGAGAAGAAGGGCGATGTGGGCTGGGATAAGCTCACCACTTTCGTCGACAGCTACCAGACGGCGCTCGAGGGACTCAACAAGGGCGACGTGAGCGAAGTCGTCGAGTCGACCTATGGCTACCACATCATCAAGTGCACCGACTACTTCCATGTCGATAATCATGTTGATGACATCAACCAGGTGCCCAAGGACATCA
>CABUWR010000338.1 GCA_902495265.1 uncultured Collinsella sp.
CCGGGTCTCTAATTCATGGTAGCCCGTACCAGATTCGAACTGGTGATCTCCGCCTTGAGAGGGCGGCGTCCTAAACCGCTAGACGAACGGGCCATAAGCCTCAGCAGAAAAGAAGTGGTAGCCCGTACCAGATTCGAACTGGTGATCTCCGCCTTGAGAGGGCGGCGTCCTAAACCGCTAGACGAACGGGCCACATGACATCTGTACTGCCGTGCTGCGAGAAAATATATTACGGGACAAAAAACGCGAGCGCAAGAAGAAATTCCAAATTGCCGAAAAATTGTCGGCAGGTTATGGAACGCGCAGGTCATCTGGGTAGTTAATGTGGGACGGGGCTATTTTAGCTACCTCTGCCAAAATCACTATCGGTTCGTCCGATTGACAGCAGGAGCAGCTAAAAAAGCCCCGTCCCAAATTAACTACCCCAGGTTGAGGTTGGCCAGGAGGGCCTCGCGCTCGTTGGGAATGTTGTCTTCGATCACGGCATCGAGGGCGGCGTTGAGCAGCTGCCCCAGTTCCGGCCCTGGCTTGACGCCAGCGCGGATCAAATCCCCACCATTGATGGCAAGCATCTTGAGCGTATAGGGCTCCCCCGCCTCAAGCAAATCATGGGCGAGTGAGCGCATCTCCTCAATCGTCTCGACGTAATAGAAGCACGACGGTGCTTTACCGAGTGTGTCGGCACGCTTAAGGTCCATGAGCTCGTCCATCAGACGCGGCGTATCGACACCCTCGCCCGAAAGAGAGCGCATCATATTGAGCAGGCAGGATCGCTCGGGACGCAGCGGCTTGTCATGGTATTTGATCAGCAGGCACACATCGCGCACCAAATCGTGCGAGAGCGCCAAGCGATCCATGATGACACGCGCCTTCTTGGCGCCGAGCTCGGGATGACCGTAGAAGTGACCGCTGCCGGCGTGGTCGACCGTAAAGCAATCGGGCTTGGAGACGTCGTGCAAAAACGCCGCCCACATCAGACTCGACGAGGGCGCGACGCCATCGCACAGTGCCAGCTCCCCTGCCACCGTCAGCACGCGGGCGATATGCTCGTAAACGTTAAACGCATGATAGACACTGCGCTGGTCAAACCCGCGCGCGGGCGCGAGCTCGGGCACGGCGGCGCAAATAAGCTCGGGGTAGCGCAGCATCGCGTCTCCCCCGTGACCAGTCGAAAGGATGCCCTCAAGCTCAATACCCACGCGCTCGCGCGCCACGGCATCGAGAAGCGGCGCGCACTCGGCAAGTGCCTGTTTGGTCGCGGGTTCAATCATAAAGTCCAGACGGCAGGCAAAACGCACCGCGCGCAGCATGCGAAGCGCGTCCTCGTTAAAACGACGCTTGGGATCTCCAACGGCACGGATGAGCTTGCGCTTCAGGTCGCCCCGGCCATCGTAGCGGTCGACAAGCCCGCGCTCGGGATGCCAGGCCATAGCGTTGACGGTAAAGTCGCGACGCGCCAGATCGTCCTCAAGCGACGCCGCGCGCTCCACACTCTGGGGATGGCGACCATCGGTGTAAAAGCCGTCCAGGCGGTAGGTGGTGACCTCGATGCGCTCGCCATCGCAAATAGCCGTGATGCCGCCAAATTTAATACCCGATTCAACCACGGCGATATCC
>CABUWR010000339.1 GCA_902495265.1 uncultured Collinsella sp.
GCCTCTGGGGTGTTCTATTACTTTCTGACCCAGCAGGTCCGGGAACTGGTGCGGGGGATGGCGGACGCTTTCCCCGGCAGTGTGCTGGTCTTTGATGCTGCCAATCGGACGGCGGTAAAGATGATCGCAAAAACATGGCTTAAGACTGCGAAAATCAAGGATGTGGGGGCATATTTTGCGGTTTCGGATGCCGCCAAGGAAATCGGCACGTGGGACAGCCGTCTGCAGGTCACAAGTCGCGGCTATATGCTGGGTTACAACGATTTGAGAGACCCTTCTGTCAGCGGCTTTTTCCGGTTTCTCGCAAGGGTCGGTGACAACGGGATGAAAATGCAAATCGTGAAAATAAGATTTTGAGAGGCAAAAATGCAAAAGACGAGCACTTCTTGCCGCTCAATTGGCAAGAAGCGCTCGTCTTTTCTTAACACGTTGTATGGCGGAGAGAGCGCAAGTTACGCGAGCGCCCTTCTTGCCAGCTCGGCCGCGCCGAGGATTCCTTGGTCGCCGCCGCAGCCCGGGGCGCAGATGTAGCTCTCTATGTCCTTAAGCTCGGCGGTCTGGATGTAGCCACCCAGATATTCGAGGGTCTTCTTGCGGACGATGCCGTAGAGCTGCTCCTGGTGCATCACGCCGCCGCCGAGGACGATGCGGCGAGGCGAGTACATGAGCACGAGGTTCGCGCACATCTGCCCCAGATAATCCCCCTCGAGCGCCCACACCTCATCATTGTCCGCGAGCTCGGCCGCGGGCTTTCCCCAGCGCGCGGCAATGGCGGGGCCGGAGGCGAGGCCCTCGAGACAGCTCGCGTGGCTCGGGCAGACGCAGCGTTCCTCCTCGGTGGGACGGGTCCTTACCAGCATGTGGCCGGCCTCGGGGTGCAGCATGCCGTGAAGGAGCCTGCCCGCGCACATGACGCCCGCGCCCACGCCGGTGCCGATGGTCACGTAGACGGCGTCCTCGAGCCCCTTGCAGCAGCCGAAGACTACTTCGCCGAGGCAGGCAACGTTCACGTCCGTGTCGTAGGTCACCGGAATCCCGAGGGCGTCGGCGAACGCGGCGCGAAGACCATAGCCTCGCCACGCGAGCTTGGGCGTCTGGAGGATGGAACCGTAGCGCTCATCGTTGGGGTCGACGCAGGTCGGGCCGAAGGCGCCGATGCCCAACGCGTTCACATCACGGGTGGTGAACCACTCGACCATTTGTGGGACGGTCTCGGCGGGCATAAGCGTCGGGGTCTCCATACGGTCGAGGACCTCGCCGTCGCCGGACACCACGGCACAGACTATCTTGGTCCCGCCGGCCTCGAGGGCGCCGAGCCTCATTTGCTTTTCGCTCATGTGATCCTCCTTACAAAGGGACGCCCGCAGTCATGGTCAACCGCGGGCGCCCATAACGTTGGCTTGTTTCGAAGCGACCCTACCTGGGCACGCGGTCCTGCCTTGCGGCAAACGGGGCGAGCACGGCGTGCGGCTCGCTTTGGTACCAGTAGGCGACGGTGGAGATGTCGTCCTCGCGCTCGTAGAGCTTGATGTCGTCGTTGCCGAGGTCCTGGAACGTCACGCGCAGGTCCTCCTTGAACGAGATCGGGTCGGGAAGGTGCCACCTGTAGAGGCC
>CABUWR010000340.1 GCA_902495265.1 uncultured Collinsella sp.
ATGGCAAACAGCAGATCATGGATGAGATCTTTCCGCTGGTCGCCCACTACGGCACCAACGTTGTCGGCCTCACGCTCGACGAAGGCGGCATCCCCGATACCGCCGAAGCTCGCTTCGCCATCGCCGAGCGCATCGTGGCCGAGGCCGCCCGCTACGGTATCGGCCCGGACCGCATCCTCATCGACTGTCTGGTCATGACCGCCTCGACCAATCAACGCCAGGCCGAGCAGATCCTGCGCGCCATGTCCCTGTGCAAGGAGCGTCTGGGCGTCAAATGCGCGCTCGGCGTGTCGAACATCAGCTTTGGTCTGCCTGCCCGCCCGCTGCTGGGCTCGGTCTTTTTGGCTGCCGCTTTTGGCGCGGGCCTGGACGCCCCCATCATGAACCCGGGCTCCAAGCGCTTTATGGATACCGTCTACAGCTATCGCGTGCTGAGCGTTGAGGACGAGGGCTCGACCGGATACATCGAGCGCTACGCCGGCTGGACCGACCCGTACAAGATTGCCGCCAACCCGGCGGCCGCTCAGTCAGCATCGAGCGATGCCGCGCCTGCCGCAAGCACCACCGCAAGAGCCGATGACGACCCCATCCGCCACATGGTCGTCTCGGGTCGCAAGGGCGAAATCGCGGCCGAGACCGAGCGTCTGCTGGCAGACCATGACGCCATGGACCTCATCAACAATCACTTTATCCCCGCCCTCGACGAGGTTGGCGTCCTCTTTGACCAGGGCAAGTTCTTCTTGCCGCAGCTTATGGCCTCGGCCGAGGCCGCGCGTGTGGGCTTTGACACCATCAAGCGCCTGATGCCCGCCGGCGAGATTGCCGACAAGGGCAAGATCTGCGTGGCCACCGTTAAAGGCGATATCCACGACATCGGTAAGAACATCGTCAAAATGCTGCTCGACAACTACGGCTACACCGTCTTTGACCTAGGCCGCGACGTCGACCCGCAAGAGGTACTCAAGACCGTACGGGAGCGCGACATTAAGCTCGTCGGCCTCTCGGCGCTTATGACCACCACGGTCGTTGCCATGGAAGAGACTATCAAGCTGCTTCATGCCGAGGTCCCGGGCGTCAAGATCATCGTGGGCGGCGCCGTGCTCACCCCCGAATACGCCAAGCAGATCGGCGCTGACTACTACGCCAAGGACGCCGCCGAGAGCGCGCGCATCGCCGAAGAGGTCTTTGGGCAGTAACACAACGGAAACAACCGAGCACCAAAACGTGCCGCATGCGCCACTTGGCACGTGCGGCACGTTAGAATAGATAAGACTATGCTCGTTTTGGCAGATAGGAGTGCAAGGATGGCGATCACGCCCGCAGAAATCGCGGAAACCCGCGGCATGGTTGAGGAGCAGAACCTCGACATCAGGACCATCACCATGGGTGTTTCGCTCATGGGTTGCGGTGACGAGAACCTCGACCGCATGTGCACGAAGATCTACGACCACGTGACGCACACGGCTGAGCACTTGGTCGAGACCGCCGAGAACCTCGAGCGCGAGTACGGTATCCCCATCGTCAACAAGCGCGTTTCCGTCACCCCGGTGGCGCAGATCGCCGCGTGCTGCAAGGATGAGGACCTCACCCCCATCGC
>CABUWR010000341.1 GCA_902495265.1 uncultured Collinsella sp.
CCGGGCGCCGACGGTCGCCACTTCCTGCCACAGATGGCCGCGGACAGCGAGCTCGACAAGACGCTCGACTCCACGTTGTTTGTGCCCTATACGGCCGACGCCCGTGCGCACCTGCGTCCGATTCGCTTCCGCGCCGATATCGCCAACGTCAACCGCTGCGTGGGCACCATCTTGGGCAACGCGGTGACCAAGGCGCATCCCGAGGGCCTGCCCGCCGGCTCCATCACCATCGATTGCGATGGTTCGGCCGGTCAGAGCTTTGGCGCCTTCCTGCCGCGCGGCATTACGCTCAACGTGTGCGGCGACGCCAACGACTACTTTGGCAAGGGCCTTTCGGGCGGCGAGGTGTCGGTGCGACCCAACCCGCATGCGACCTACAAGTTCGACGAGAACATCATCGTGGGCAACGTTGCGTTCTTTGGCGCCACGAGCGGCCGCGGCTTCATTAACGGTCTTGCCGGCCAGCGTTTTGCCGTGCGCAACTCCGGTGCCACCGTGGTGGTCGAGGGCTGCGGCAACCATGGCTGCGAGTACATGACGGGCGGTCTGGCGCTCATCCTGGGCGAGGTCGGGCAGAACTTTGCCGCCGGCATGACGGGCGGCGTGGCCTATGTCTTTGACCAATACGGCACGCTCGACGCCCGCGTGAACCACGAGAGCGTGGAGCTCAAGGCCCCGACGGCCGACGAGCTGGCGCAGATTCGCGCGCTCATCCAAGAGCACGTGGACGCGACGCAGAGCCCACGCGGCATTAAGCTACTCTACAGCTTCGACTCGATGAGCAAGCACTTTGTGAAGGTCATTCCGACCGAGTACGAGCGTGTGCTGGCGATTGTCGCTGGGGCCGAGGCCGTGGGTAAGACGCATGCGCAGGCCGAGGAGTTGGCGTTTGACATCGTGACCGGTCGCGCGAGCGCCGCGGATGTCGCTCGCTTTGATGTCGCGGGCGGTGCGGCTGGCGCTGCGTCCGTGGCCGCTACCGGTTCTGTTGCTTCGACCAAGAAGGAGGCGTAAGTGCCATGGGCAAGCCCGGTGCTTTTCTTGATATCGATCGCGTGACCCACGAGCTTCGCCCCGTGGAGGAGCGCAGCCATGATTTTGATCCGCTGTACGTGGAGCTCGATGACGACGCACGTCGCGCCCAGGCGAGCCGCTGCATGATGTGCGGCGTGGCGTTTTGCCAGATGGGTGCGAGCTTTGGCACGGCACGCCCGAGCGGCTGCCCGCTGCACAACCTGATTCCCGAGTGGAATGAGCTGGTGTACCGCGGCCGCTGGGACGAGGCTGCCGAGCGCTTGTCGCTCACCTCGCCCATGCCCGAGTTCACGAGTCGCGTGTGTCCGGCACTGTGCGAGGCAGCGTGCAACCTGGGTTCGGTCGATGGCCAGCCCACGACGATCCATGACAACGAGCGCGCGATTAGCGATCATGAATGGGCCAACGGCGGTCCGCGTCGCTTTGAGCCGGCGGGGGAGGGCGCACCCACGGTTGCCGTGGTAGGCTCCGGTCCTGCTGGTCTGGTGGCAGCATGGGAGCTCGCGCGTCGCGGTGCCCGCGTGACGGTGTTTGAGCGTGACGACCGTCCGGGCGGCC
>CABUWR010000342.1 GCA_902495265.1 uncultured Collinsella sp.
CCTCGACGCATTGCGTGCTCACCGCGCACTCGGGCATGCGCAACCTGAGCATGTTCGACGACATCCATTCGCTGGAGCCCGGCGACCTGGTGCTGCTGCACACCATGAGCAAGACGCTCGCCTACAAGATGGTGGACTCCGAGGTGGTGCTGCCCGAGGAGATGGAGTCGCTGACCATCGAGCCCGGTGCCGACAAGGTGACGCTCGTCACCTGCACGCCCTACGGCGTGAACGACCATCGCCTGCTGGTGCACTGCGTGCGCACCAAGTACAACAAGAAGGACGTCGACAAGCAAAAGTCGCTGGCCGACCGCCACTGGGGCAAGCGCGAGTTTGCCGTGCTCATCGTGGTCGTGGCCATTGTGCTGTTGCTGCTGGACATCGTGATCCATGCGGTCCGTAAACGCCGCAAGGCTAAGGTCTCGGCATAAGACATCGTTCGGAACCACCACAATGGGGGCAGGCACCTTTGTGGTGGTCGGGGCTTTCAAACCATCACAACATTCGATGAAAATCGCGTTTTTGGCGAAAAGCGTCGAATGTTGTGATGGTTTTCGCTGTGGGCGAGACGGTCTTCGCTGTGGACGATGCGGTTTTCGCTTCAGAACCGCCAGCCCGCCGCCTGCCAGCCGCCGCCCTCGTTACGTTTTCGCTGCATTTAGGTAAAGCACCTGCTCCGAGCGGCGTTGCCCTGTATACTAGAGCGGTTTAACTGTTATGCGGAAGGGAGCGCCTATGGCACTCAGCGAGAAAGACGTGCGCGGCATCGCCGAGTACGCAAAGATCGCACTGACCGATGACGAGCTCACCCAGATGACGTCCTACCTGAACGACGCCGTCCAGATGCTCGAGCCCGTCTTGCAATATGACTTGCCCGACGTGGAGCCCACGTTCCATCCCATCGGAAGCCTGTCCAACGTGATGGGCGATGACCTACGCGAGCCCGAGCGCGACCTGTCGCTCGACGTCGCGCTCGAAAACGCCGGCAGCGCGCACGACCGCTACTTCCGCGTGCCGTCCATTTTGGGAGAGGGGGAGAGCGAGTAATGGCGCAGAGCTTCGATTCCCTTACCGCCGCCCAGATCGCCGCGGGCGTTGCCGCCGGCGACTTTACCGCCACCGAGGTGGCCCAGGCCTCCCTTGCTGCCATCGAGGCGCGCGAGGGCGGGGTTCAGGCATTCCTGCAGGTGTCGCCCGAGCTCGCGCTCGAGGCCGCCGCGCGCGTGGATGCCGACCGTGCCGCAGGCAAGCCGCTGCCCCCGCTCGCGGGCGTGCCGCTGGCCATTAAGGACAACATGAACCTCGTGGGCACGCGCACCACCTGCGCTTCCCGCATGCTCGAGAACTATCAGAGCGTCTACACCGCTACCTGCGTCCAGCGCATGCTCGATGCCGGCTGCCTGCCCATGGGCAAGGCCAACATGGACGAGTTTGCCTTTGGCAGCTCTACCGAGAGCTCGGCCTTCCACCGCACCAACAACCCCTGGGATACCGAGCGCGTGCCCGGCGGCTCCTCGGGCGGCTCCGCTGCCGCCGTCGCCGCGGGCGAGGTCGCGCTCTCGCTGGGCTCGGACACCGGCGGCTC
>CABUWR010000343.1 GCA_902495265.1 uncultured Collinsella sp.
ACAGGATGACTAGGAAGCTGAACGCTATTACGACCACGACCCAAAAGAGGGCCACCGACGTATTGCCGCCCATCCATTCAAAGTAAATCGCAATGGGAATGGTCTGCGTAATACCGGCATAGTTGCCCGCAAAGAACAGGGTGCAGCCAAACTCGCCCATGGCGCGGGCAAAGGCGAGCACCGTGCCGGCGGCAATCGAGGGCCAGCCGAGCGGCATCATGAGTTTGGTGAAGATGCGTCGCTCGGACCAGCCCAGCGTGCGCGCCGCATCGAGCATTTGCGTGTCGAGGCTCTCAAAGGCGCCGAGCGCCGTACGGTAGACCAGGGGAAACGATACCACCACGGCAGAGATCACCGCCGCGGGCCACGTAAAGACGATCGAGATGCCGTGCGCAATCAGCCACTGGCCCACCCCGGTCGAGCGGCCAAACAGCATAAGGAGCAGAAAGCCGCAGACCGTGGGCGGCAGCACCATAGGAATGGTAAAGACCGAGTCGAGCAGGCCCTTCACGCGGCTCGAGGTACCCATAGTCTTCCACGCGGCGAACAGGCCCAGCGCAAAGGCAATCACCAGGGCAAGGCCACTCGTTTTGATGGACACCCAAAACGGGCGATAGTCGATACCGCCCAAAAAGGAGGCCAGAGAGGTCAAGGGCCCCTGCTCATCCCGCAACACGACAGACGATGCTTCTACCATTTGAGCGCTATCAAGCCAACGCGCGCCGCCCTTGGCATCACCCGAGGCCGATGCAATCACCACATAGCGGTCCCCATCCGCACCGCGCTCGTCAAAGCCATAGGTATACCCGCCGGCATCAAACGTTGTTTCCGCCGTGACATACCAAGGAAGATCCACGTCCCCTAGCTGCGCACCTCCCATGCAGTTTGCGCTGTCGAGCTCACAGACGAGGGCCTTGAGACCCGATACGCACTCGTTGTTCTGCGGATCCAATCCATACCTCTCGATCGCCTTGGGCGATATCCACACCACAACGCGATCGGCAGCAGGCGCCACTACAAGGTCCACGTCCTCGTCAACGGGAAACCGGTAGCCCTCAGGCTGGCCCTCCATGGCACGAGCGGTCCCCTTGGCCAACCGCTCAAAACCCTCGATCCCATAGGAAAGCCCATGAGCGGTCGCAGCAGCCTGGGCCCCGCCCTCAGCGTCCCCAGCAAACGCAAATCCCGGCACCCAGCAAAGCGCGAAGGTCAAAGCACAGGCGACAAGGATGCGGAATCTATTAAGCACGAAAAGCTCCAAGCGAATATAAGGACGGAGTGAGACACAAAACGATGGAATTATCGCGCCAAGCCGCACTACGCGGAAAGCTCAAAGCCGTACTTAGCCCAAATCTTCTGAGCCTTCTTGTTGGTCAGGCAGAAGTCGATGAACGCCTTGGCCTCGTCGGCGTGCTCGGAGCTCTCGGCAACGGCACCCGGATACACGATGGGCTTGTGCGAATCCTCGGGGCACACAAAGGCCTCCTCGATACCGTCGTAGCGGAAGATGTCGGAGCTGTAGACAAAACCTGCCACGCAGTCACCTGTGGACACATAGGCGGCGGCGGTACC
>CABUWR010000344.1 GCA_902495265.1 uncultured Collinsella sp.
AAGCAGCAGCTCCTTAAAGGTCTCCCCCACCTGCAGATCTTCACTGGCGATGACGGCGGCAGAAAGCCCGCCGCGGCAGATCTCCTCGGCATGGTTGGGGCCCGAAAGCGCCGCCACGCGTGCCTCGTTGCCGATCTCGCTGGCAATGACCTCGCTCATGAGCAGGCCGGACTCGGGCTCGATGCCCTTGGTGAGGCAAAGAACCGGTGTCTCGTTCGCGATGAACGGCGCCGCCTGGTGGCAGACGTCGCGCAGGTGCGTCGAAGGCACGGCAAAGATGATGGCCTCGGCGCCGTTGAGCGCCTGGGCCAGGTCCGTCGTGGCGACAACGTTTTCCGGCAGCACGTAGTCTACCAGGTAGCGCGGATTACGGTGATCGCCGTTAATGCCGTCGGCCGTCTGCTCGCTATGGGCCCACATGATCACACGCTCGGCTCGCGCGGCGGCAAGGCCGGCGACGGCGGTTCCCCAGGAGCCGGAGCCAATCAGCGCAACATTCATGACTCTCTCCTACTTATCGTCGGGCTCGGTGACGCGCTTGGTAAACGAGAGCTTGGACTCCTTACCGGTCATGAGCTTTTTGATGTTTGCGCGATGGGCCCACACCACGGTGATGCCGATCATCGCCATGCAAAACTTGAGGCCCAGGCTGCTGTACGGAAAGACCGCGCAGGCAGCGATGGGAAGACCGATGGCGGCGGCAAGTGAGCCCACCGACACGTACTTGGTGATGGCGACGGCCACGATAAACATGCCTAGCAGCGACAGGCCAATGGGCCAGTACCAGGCGAGGATGACGCCGAGGCCCACGGCGATACCCTTACCGCCGTGGAAGTTGAGGTAGGGCGAGAAGATGTGTCCCCACACGGCAGCCAGGCAGATGACGCCGAGCATCCAGTCGCCGGCGGCACCGGGAGCCATGATGCTCACAGGGAAGCCATAGCCCACGCTCGCGATGAGCGGACGGGCGATAAGGACGCAGATGGCGCCCTTAAGGCAGTCGAACAGCAGCGTGAGCGCGGCCACCTTGGGGCCGGCCACGCGAAGCGCGTTGGTGGTGCCGATGTTGCCGGAGCCCGCCTTGCGAATGTCCGTGTGGTTGAACACGCGGCCCAGGATCAGGCCAAACGGAATCGCTCCGATAAAGAACGAGACCACGGCGCAGATGGCGGTCAGCAGAATCGGATTAAGCATCCTTTTGCTCCTTCTTCCTAAAGAAGAGTCGAATGGGCGTGCCGGCGAAGTCGAAGGTCGAGCGCATGCGGTTCTCCACGTAGCGCTGGTAGGTGTCGTTGACCAGGTCGCTGTGGTTGACGAAGAACGTGAACGTCGGCGGGTTGACGGCCGTCTGGGTCACGTAGTGCATACGCAGGCGGCGCTTGCCGTCCACCACGGTATGACCGAACTCGCGCAGGTCGGTGAGGAACGTGTTGAGGCGCGAGGTGCTGATTTTTTGCGAACGCGTCTTCTCGGCAGCGTCGACCATCGCCCATATCTTCTCGACGCTGCGGCCGGTCAGGGCCGAGATGCGCAGGAACTGAGCCCAGGGAGCCATGACGCCCAGAC
>CABUWR010000345.1 GCA_902495265.1 uncultured Collinsella sp.
ACGAGCGGTGGCGCCTCGGCGGGCGATTACGACTATGTGACGGCGCTCGTCCGGCGCGAGGGCGAGGTGCTGTTCGATCGAATCTCGATGCGTCCCGGCAAGGCCATCACGTTTGGCTTGCTCGGGGGTAAGCCCTACCTGGGGCTTTCAGGCAATCCGGCCGCGGCGTATGTGGGCTTTGAGATGCTCGCGCGCCCGGCGATTCGCAAGATGCGCGGTTTTGCCGAGGGGGCGCGTCCCGTGCAGCAGGCGATATTGACGCACGGCGTGAAGAAGCGCCAGGACCGACGCTTCTTCGATCGCGCCACGGTTTTGCGCGACCCCGAGACCGGTGAGCTGTTGGTGACCGAGGCCAAGACGCAGAATTCGGCGCTGCTCGGCACGATGCAGCGGGCCAACTGCCTGCTGCGTATTGACGAAGGACCGTGCGAGCTCAAGGCGGGAGATGTCGTGGACGTTGTTCGCGTCGACCTGCCTGAGGGAACGGTGCTATAGGAGGATCGCTATGGAGTTGAAGATTTCGATCGTGACGTGCTCGGACACGCGCGACCTTGCCCAGGATGAGGCCGGAGCCGCGCTCGAGGAGCTTATCGAAGCACAGGGCTGGACGGTCGCCTCACATGTGGTCGTGCGCGACGACGTCAGCGAGATTGGTGATGCCATTGTGGAAGCCGCCGATGAGTGCCACGCCAATATCGTGCTCACCTGCGGCGGCACGGGGCTTTCGATGCGCGATGTGACGCCCGAGGCGACGCGTGCCGTCTGCGACCGCGATGTGCCGGGTATTGCAGAGGCAATCCGTGCGTACTCCATGACCAAGACGCGCCGCGCCATGCTCTCGCGCGCTATTTGCATGCAACGAGGTCATACGCTTGTCGTAAACTTTCCCGGTTCCACGAAGGCCGCCCGCGAAAGCTGGGAGGCCGTGAGTGACCAGCTGGAGCATGCGGCTCAGATGACAGCGGGCGGCGGACATACCAACTAAGCGGTTTACCTGCGGCGGGGCGACCTGAACGGCTGCTCCGCCTTTGTTTTCCGCCGAAGCGACGCCGAGGTGTACGGTAACTCGAAACTATATTCTCTGGTGAGAATAATTTCTCATAATCATTATTCGCATCGAAGTATAATCTGATTGCAGATTAAAGCCCGCGGTGGGGTACCCGGGCATAGCGTTCGAAAGGGTTGAACATGTTCGATATGGTTTCTCGCCGCGGATTCGTTTCGCTTTCTGCTGTCGCCGCTGCCGGCCTTGGTCTTGCCGGCTGTTCGGGCAGCAAGACGTCCGAGCCGGCCGGATCCGATGCCGGTTCTGCTAAGGCATCTTCCAAGAAAGCTGTCGAGCTGCAGGTCTTTGCCGCCAACTCGCTCGAGAAGGCCCTGCCCGAGGTTCAGGAGCTCTACACCGAGCAGACCGGCACCACCTTTGCCGACACGCAGTTTAAGGCGTCTGGCGACCTTGTCGAGCAGATGCGCGCCGGTGCCGCCGTCGACGTGCTCATCACGGCTTCCAAGGGCACCATGGACGACGCCGAGGCCGCC
>CABUWR010000346.1 GCA_902495265.1 uncultured Collinsella sp.
AGCTCCTTGCCATAGGCATCGATGCGGCCGGACTCACGCCACAGCTCCGCATCGACCATAATGGGCATCATGAGCTCCTGGGCGCCGGCGGCGTCCATCTCGTCGCGCACGATGTTCTCGATCTTGCGAATCGAGCGCCAAGCGAGCGGCAGATAGGAATACAGACCGGCGGCCTCCTTGCGGATCATACCGGCACGAAGCAGCAGACGATGGCTTGCAAGCTCGGCGTCGGCCGGATCCTCTTTGAGCGTCGGCGCATAGAGCTTAGACATATACATTGCTCGGGTCATTTATTTCTCCTCAATAAGCTTGTCGACCTCGGCCATAAGCGCGTCGACAATTTGGTCCTCAGCTACTTTACCAATGATCTGGCCATGCGAAAAGAGCAGAGCCTGACCACGTCCGCAAGCAACGCCCAGGTCGGCATCAGAAGCCTCACCGGGGCCATTAACGGCACATCCCATGACGGCAATCGAAAGCGGCGCGGCATAGTTCTTAAGCCGCTCGGTTACTTCCTCGGCAATAGGAATCAGGTTAACCTGGCAGCGGGCGCACGTGGGGCATGAGACAATCTCGGGGCCACGGCGACGCAGGCCCAGCGACTGCAAAATTCCCCAGGCGACCGGCGGCTCCTCAACTGGATCGGCCGTGAGCGAGACGCGCATGGTGTCACCGATACCCTCAGACAGCAGGATACCAAGGCCCACCGAGCTCTTGATGGTGCCCTGCAGCTTGGTACCCGCCTCGGTTACGCCCAAGTGAAGCGGAACGTGGGGAATCTCACGCGACAGGGCTCGATAGGTATCGAGCGTCGTTTGCACGCTATGGGCCTTGGCCGAAAGCACAATGTTCGTAAAGCCGCGGTCTTCAAAATGCTTGACGAAACGCTCGCTCGACATCACGAGCTTTTCGGGCTGCGTGAGGTCGTCGCGCTCGGCGATATCCTGCTCAAGCGAACCGGCATTGACGCCGATACGAATTGCGCAGCCCGCGGCACCCGCAGCATCGATCACCGCGTCAACCTTGGCCCAATCGCCGATATTGCCGGGATTGATGCGCAGCTTGGCGGCACCGGCCTCAACGGCACCAATGGCGAGCTTATGGTTAAAGTGGATATCGGCGACAATCGGCACCGGAGACTCGGCACAGACGGTGCGGAAACCCTCAAGCGCGGCCTCGGTGGGCACGCTCACGCGCACGATATCGCAGCCAGCCTGCGCCAACGCGCGCACTTGCGCAAGCGTTGCCTGGGCATCAGCGGTATCGGTGCAGGTCATGGATTGGACCACCACCGGCGCACCGCCACCGATCTGCACGCCGCCCACATGCACGGGGCGCGTCAGCTCGCGAGGCAAAGGATGGGATAAAGACAATCCAAACACTCCCCTACAGAATAAATCGAAGGACGTCGGAACGAAGCATATAGACAAACAGCAGCGCAAAGAGCGCGATGCCCACATAGCTCACGATCGTCTGGACCTTGAGCGGAAGCTCGCGGCCCGCAATCTTTTGAATG